>CAMWUJ010000047.1 GCA_947177405.1 uncultured Porphyromonadaceae bacterium
CTTTTAATCATTTTTAATTGACTCTTATGAGTCAACTTTTTTCAGGCTAAGACAATCCGTTACCTTTACGAAGAATAACGACATAATTCTCTGCCTTGTGCAAGATTAAGACATTCGTTTTGGTGCCACGAGTGTTTTCCCAAACGCACAGATAAGGGTGTTCACTATTATTTATAATGAACGAAGGCCACTTTATCCGTTCTAATCTTCGTAGATCTGGGAGACGATTCTGTTCATCCTCCCCTTCAGATGTCATATGCCAAAAAGTAGCCTCTTTCCCGTCAGAAATTGGGTATTTCTTTAACCCCAATCTAACTCCTCGAAAGGTTGGACGATTGCGAATAAATTCATCCGTGAATATTTTGTAAACGGCTTCGAGATATCGCGCAAAATTACCTCCGAACTCTATAAGCTCGATTAACTCAGGTAACTCAAGATACGATTCAGTTTCAATGCATTCTTCCATGCCAAAAGAAAAGATTAAATTTGGGTTCGAGAAGCCAAGTATTTGAGGTAAGAGAGTATCCACTTCTTTGGCGAATCAAATCAATCAATGCTAACTTAGCAGCATTTGTATTAAGCCCACGATTACTGTATGAAAGTGCTCCAATTAAAAGGTCAGTAAGCCCCATAATCTCGACTTCATGAGAACGGATTTGCTGAACTCTATGAATCATTTGGCGGTTGAAATCAAACCGGCTATTACATAAAATATCGTGTAATTTTTCAACTTTATTTTGACTGCGCGTATCTTTAATGTCAATATAGATAGCATATTCGTTCCCAGGTGCAAAGATACGACTTAACATCAAGAAGTAAGCACGATAATAAAAATCATCATGAGTTAAGTTGAAGGTTTGCAGATTCAGTTCTCTTTTATTGATAATTATAGCTCTAAAGGATAAGCAACTATAATCGAAAAAAAAGTTAACAAGAGCCTTGTAATATTCCAATTTGGATGGTGAGACTTTATTCCATTTAATCTCTGTATCTCGATACACTCCGTATTGAGCTTTTATGGCTCTTATACGATCTGAAATTTGTTTTTTTAACTCATTGGGGCAAGAAATACCGCCAATTACCATTATGAAATCATTGTCACGACCATTTTGGAGGTGGCAACTCTCATCACAGTATATATTGAAAAGATTGTAAGACATAATTAGTCCCAGTTGTTAAGGTTATCAATGAATTGGTCGATGTCGGTGTCTTCAAAGAGACCCGACAAATCTCCCGTGTTCTCATTATAGTAGAAGTCAACCCAGCCGTCATGCACCGGGTTGCCATCGTAAGTATCTAAATCGTCGTATTCGTACATAAAGAGTTAACGATTGAGGCCTTCCGGTCGAGACCTTAGCCTCGATTCACGAAAGCGCGGCGGCGGTGCCGTAACTCCATAAGAATTTTATTTAAGATAATAATCGAATGGATGTATTTCCCCGGTATAAGCGTTTTCCAGATTAAAGCCTCTTTTTTTCAAAAGATTATAAAGGTTAAAGCCGGTTACATAGAACCAACCTGAACGGTCTAAATCGCCCCATCTCGGGTCGTTATCTTCGTAAAGTCCTAAATGCTTCCCAAGATTATATTCGATGTAACGTGCCTGTCCTTCTGCCAATTCTTGCATATCACAAAAACACACAAGTTCTTTAGGATAGCCATTGTCAATCATTTGTTTTTTCCGATCGGCGCGAAACTGAATGAAGTTTGCAACAGCCTTTTGTTCATCTTCCTTATTATTCGCGTTTAATGCTACTAACAACGCATCATTCTCCAACTTCAAAGCAGAATAGAGAACACTGTCCTGTTTATGAATGTTCCCAACCTGTTCGGGACCACCATATAACTGTTCAAAGTTAGAGATTGCAGCAAGGAATTCCGGGTGTCTTTGCTGCCAAACATGGGAGCCTTCGTGTAAAAGCATCGTGTACCAGTCTCTTTCATCGTTGATACCGGGCACCATCTTTTGTGCCTGACTGAAAGTAGAGCAGAAAATCCAAGGCTTCGTATAGTACCAAGGTTTTTCATACGCTCCTTGTTCGTAAGGTGCGCCCATTACCATCATCATGAAGTTGGGATTAACTTCATTTGTGAGATAATATAGAGTTCCGTTATCCGTTTTGCCTATTTCTCTGGGTTGAAAAATTGAGATTAGCGTAGAGTCAGGATTGTATGACAATACCGAGTTATCAGTAAAAATCATCATCGGGATTGGATTTTTTGTATCGAACATATCCGAGAACAGGTTGTCATTTATCCATTGACCCAATTCTTCAACTTTGTTCAGTTGCATCAATAGACTATCTTCTGCAACTGTCGTAGATTGCGCCTTTACATACCCCAAAGAGCATAATCCGACAATAAGGGCTATGAGTAATTTTTTCATATAAATATTATTATAATGAGCAGTTAAAGCGTAAAGTTACGAAAAATTTAGGATATTCCTCTCATAGAGAGTGTAAAAGTATCGTGGTATGGGATTTTCTCTGCGCCGATATAGAGGGTATCGAATTGAAAATCATCGAAGACCTATGAAATATAATCAATCTGAGATAAAGCGTTGGTGCAGTCGGTGCGGTATTCGAGCAGGTTTTCTTCGGACTCCGCAAGCTTTTAGTCGGACTTGTCTTTATCGAAGCCGTTTCGTCCACGGCTTACGCCTGTGGACTGGATAGCGAGAATGAGATCATCGTTATTCTCGCGGTTGAAGAACAGCATAAGTCGTTGTTTACCTGCGAAAGCATTATTGATCAGCAGATATTTCTCATGCTTTCACTCGCTCACAGAAATATCGGAATCCTACAGAAGGATCTGAAATTGACGAGTTTAGGGTGATACGTTTACGAAGTAAGGAAAAATAAGAGCTGCACCCCGGTGCAGCTCTTATTTTTCCTTAGATTATATCAAATTGTATTGTTGAGATTATATAAAATGGCCGGTATGGAAATCTATTCAGCCTTGCGGGGCTTGAAAGCATTCCAGAGGATATAGATCACGCAGATGGCTCCGAGGGCAATTCCGGCCCATGTGAGATAACTGTTGTATTCCTCCACTTTCTCGAACAGCATCGAGGGAGAGACATGGAGCGAGAGCCAGTAGCCGAGGGCGGCGAGGATGCCGTTCCATACCAGGGCTCCAAGAGCGGTGAAGAGAGCGAAGGTGCCGATGTTCATGCGTGAGATACCCGCAGGAATGGAGATAAGCTGGCGGATGGCCGGTATCAGACGGCCTACGAAAGTGGATACAGCCCCGTGCTTGTCGAAATATGCCTCGGCTTTCTCCACTTTGGCCCGGTCGATAAGACAGGCGTGACCAAGCCGGCTGTCGGCAAACTTATACACCACCGGGCGACCGATCCATAGAGAGAGGAAATAGTTGATGAAGGCTCCGCCTAAGGCGCCAAGCGTGGCAACCACCACCACCATGAAAATATTCATGTCGCTACCGGCTCCGGCGTTGGTGCAAGCCAGATAGGCAGCCGGAGGCACTATCACTTCCGACGGGAAAGGGATGAAAGAACTCTCGATCACCATGAACACAAAGACGAACACATAGTTGGCATTCTCTATAAACCAACTGAAGAAATCCGCTGCATTGAAAATTTCTGCTAACACTTTATAGCGGGTTTTTAATTATTATTCTCCATTTTCTTTCTCTCAGCCATGATCTGGCGCGCGAATTCGCGGGCATCGTTGGCGCTGCCGTCGCTTATGCCATGCTTGAATGAGAATGTGGCTGCGAGAGGCAATTTGAGCGTTTCGGTAAATTCGTTGAATTTCTTTTCCGCCACTCCGTTGGCCCATGAGAAGCTGCCGAATCCTCCGAAAGTCTTATTCTTGATCTCGCGGGTTTCCATCGCGGTGAGGAAGGCCTCGACAGGAGGGAATAGACGCATCGAATAAACACAGGATCCTACTATCAGGGTGTCGTAGCGGAAGGCATCGCTGATCATATCGCTCATCTCTGAATGGGCGGCATTATGGATGATGATTTTCTTCTCGCCAAGAAGATTCAATTCTTGGGCGATTTCCTCTGCAGCCTCGGTGGTGTTGCCATACATAGAGCCATATATGATCACCACTCCCGGTTCGCTTTCGTATGAGGCAAGGCGACGGGTGATTTCCATAACCTCCGGAATCTTGTCATGCCATACCGGACCGTGGGTGGAGCAGACGTAATCGAGAGGAAGATCCTTCAGCTTGGCAAGAGCCATCATCACGGATTTGCCATACTTACCCACGATATTGGAATAATAACGATACATCTCTTTATTGAGGAAAAGATCGGTGTCTATCTCGGTGTCGATAATTCCACCGTTGGGAGCTCCGAAAGATCCGAAGCCGTCGCCGGAGAAGAGCACGCGAAGATCGATGACATAAGTCATCATGGTCTCCGGCCAATGCACCATAGGAGTCATGTAGAAGCGGAGGGTGTGGTTGCCGATGTTCAGTTCATCGCCATCCTTTACTACCATGAAACGGTCTTCATCCTCCACATGGCAGAATCCCTTGATCATCTGTTTGGCTATTGCATTGCAGATAATTTTCATTTCCGGGAAAATCTTACAGACCTCGGGAATGGATCCGGAGTGGTCGGGCTCCATGTGATTCACCACAAGATAATCGATTTTCTCGCTTCCTATTTTCTGAAGATAACGGTTCACTGCATCAATCTTCACTGTATCTATAAGCACCGTTGCCTCACTCCCTTTCACTATATATGAATTATAGCTCACACCGTATGGGAGGGGCCATTGTTCTTCGAATTTTACTGTCACGCGGTCGTTTATGCCGACATAGTGGATATCGGTTGTAATTTCTCTCGTTTTCATTTTTCTATATTATTTCTACCTGTGGAAACGTAATATTTTCTTATAAAGCAGTTTTAGCTTTGCCGGACGTAATGGCAAGATGAATTTTCTTTATAACGTCCTTTGAAAATATAACGCTCCTGATTGCAAAATTACAAAAATCTATTGTAACTTTGCGAAGAATTTCGGAAAAATGAAAACAGCGTTAATCACAGTCTTATTATTGATCATCTCAAATGTGTTCATGACATTTGCCTGGTATGGACATCTCAAGATGAAAACAATGGGTATAGGAACAAACTGGCCCTTGGTGATAGTTATCCTTGTATCTTGGGGAATGGCCTTGTTGGAATATTGTTTCATGATACCTGCCAACAAGATTGGATTTCATGAAAACGGAGGACCGTTCTCTCTTTTTCATCTCAAGATTATCCAGGAGGTGATATCTCTAACGGTTTTCACCGTAATTGCGATGATATGTTTTCAAGGGGAGAAGATTCATTGGAATCATATTGCTTCGTTTGTGTGCCTCATGGCAGCCGTAGCGTTCGCATTCCTTCCCACAAAATAAGAATCATATGACAAAAAGTTTACATATTGCACCCATTCAGGGTCATACGGATGCTGCATGGCGCCATTTCCATAAAGAGATATATGGAGGCAACCATAGTTATTACACCCCCTTCATCCGTCTTGAGAGAGGGGAATTCCGTAAACATGATCTGAAGGATTACCTGTCTCCGCTTAATGAAAACCATGAGGTGGTGGCGCAGGTGATTTTCAAGGATATGGAAGAACTTGGGGCGCTTTTGGAAGGTCTTGCAGGCAAAGGTGTGAAGAGAATCGACCTCAATTCGGGTTGCCCTTTCCCGTTGCAGACTGCCAGAGGAAGAGGAGCTGCATTTGTAGGTAATAAGGAGGAATTCGGAAAGTTGCCGGAGATGCTCGCACGTTTTCCCGAGATTGAATTCTCGCTTAAGATGCGTCTCGGGTTTGAGAATCCGGGAGAATGGCGCGGAGTGATAGATATTATCAACGATCTCCCACTTCATCATATCACGCTTCATCCACGCGTTGCCAAAGATCAATATAAAGGGGAGGTGAGATTGGATGAATTCAGCGACTTTCTTTCAGCAAGCAATAACCCGATGATCTATAACGGTGACCTGATCACTCCGCAGGATATTGCAGGGATTGAGAATCGTTTTCCTGAGATTGCCGGAGTGATGGTGGGCAGAGGGTTGCTGGGTCGTCCGTCATTGGCTGCCGAATATTCTCAAAGTGAGGAATGGAATAAGGATCGCAGGATAAAGGAGATGATGAAATTTCACGACCGTCTCTTTGATTATTATTCCTCGGAATTATGCGGCGACCACCAAGTGCTTTCCAAAATAAAGCCTTTCTGGGAATATGCTGAATCCGAAATCGGACGAAAGGCATGGAAGAGCATCTCAAAAGCTTCAAACATGGCGAAATATCAATCGGCGTTAGCTTTGATAGATCGCTAAGAGAAAATTTCAGATATCTATAAACAATCGGCTTTATAAAAGGGTTATAATATTGAAATAAGAACGAAACCCACTTAATTTGAATATTATGAAAAAATGCCCTATAAAGAAAGAAGATAGAATTCCATTGTGTGTGAATATTGCCCTTCATGCGGCTGCAATATCTCTCATGGCTACGGCTCTCCATAAATTATGCCGTATTCATAAGGGATTAAAGGAGATTCGCAAGGGTGCCAAGGAAATCGAGAAGGGGAAGAAAGAGCTTAGAAAATAAACCTTGTCGGTTTTGATATGTCATAACACCGGAATAAAACGAGATTTATATAATGAAGAAATTTATTTATGGAATATGTCTGGCTCTGAGCCTGACCACCGCTTTCCCTCTTGTTGGCAATGCCAAGACCAAGGAGGAGGCGGCAATTGTGAAAGAACTTACTTCCGGCCTTCCTGTATATATGGGTAACGGTATGACATGGAATACATTTGACATTGACGATAACGGTCAGATTGTGATAGGCCTTATTTCGCAGAATCTTCCGGATGTTTCCGGTATCACCGATGATATCCGCAGCAATTATCGTGATATCCTCGTTGGTCCCCAGAGCGGTTATGTGAAGTTCAGCAAGCAGATGGGCAAGAAACTGCGTGTAAATGTATATAACCAGAACGGTGACCTTTGTATATCCGAGACTTATACACCGGAATGATTGCCGGGGTAGCAATATATGACATAAATAGATTAAAATTTAAATTTAAAAGACGATCATAATTGGTCGTCTTTTTTGCCATTCCTCAAAAATAAAAATATCTTATCCGGTGAAGAATGATAATTCTCGGATTTTTGATTAAATTTGTATTGAAGATTTAATACTCTTAATAAGAATTAGAGATATTATGAAAATTGAGGAATTAAAGGAAAAGGTGTTGAATGGGGGAGAATTGAGTCTTGACGAGGCTCTATGGCTGGCCGATAATCCTGATCTTGAAGAGGTATTGGCGGCTGCCGAGGAGATCACCCGTCATTTCGGGAAGCCCGTGTTCAACCCATGCAGCATAATCAACGCCCGGGCAGGACGGTGTTCGGAGAATTGCAAATGGTGTGCCCAATCGGGTCATTATCACACGGATTCCGACGTGCATGGCATAATTGATGTGGAGGAAGCGCTCGAAGGTGCACGGATTGCCGAGAAAGAGGGCGTGGTGAGATATTCGCTTGTCACCAGCGGCAGAGCTGTGAATGGCGCCGCTCTGGAGAAAGTATGTGATATCTACAAGACACTCGGGGAAAAGACCGGCCTGAAGCTCTGCACATCCCTCGGACTCCTGAACAAAGAGGAATTGCAGAAGGTGTGGGATGCCGGAGTGCGCCGTTACCATTGTAATCTCGAGACAGCTCCATCTTATTTTCCTGAATTATGCACCACCCATACCATCGAGGATAAGATCCGCACCATACGCTATGCCAAGGAGATAGGCTATCAGATATGTTCGGGAGGCATCATCGGGATGGGAGAGAGCCGTCATCAACGGGTGGAATTTGCTTTCACATTGAAATCTATTGAACCTGATTCCATACCTATCAACATATTGTGTCCTATTCCCGGCACACCGTTGGAAAATACTCCTCCTATCAGCGAGGAGGAGATATTACTCACCGTAGCTATTTTCCGCTTTGTCAATCCTAAGGCTGAACTCCGTTTCGCAGGAGGACGCCAGAGACTGAGCCGTGAAACACAGCTACGGGCCATGAGGATAGGGGTGAATGGTGCTATTGTAGGCGACCTTCTCACAACGATAGGATCCAAGGCTGATGAGGACCGGAATCTTATCCGGGAAGCAGGCTACGAGATAGGATGACACATTCAGGTGTCTCCTCATCATAATGGGTCACGAATATCAACGCTCCATGATTACGGGTCATAAGGGCGTTGATTATTTTTTTAAGCCTCTCCTTATGTATGGGATCGAGTCCGTGAAAGGGTTCGTCAAGGAGAAGAAGCGGCGGCTGACCGATCATGGCGCGGGCTACAAGAATGAGTCGCTGTTCTCCTTGAGATAATTCCATATATTTTCTTCCTTGCAGGTGCGCGATATTCATTGCCTCCAGCCATGCCTGGGCAATGGCTCTCTCCTCCGGAGTGCCGGGTCGATGACAATTCAGGGCATTACGGAGACCTTTTATCATCACTTCCTCCACTGTGTCGTTGGTACGGAAATAAAGGTGCATCTCTGGTGAGACATAACCGATGTTGTCCTTGATGTCAAAGATGCTTTCTCCCGAACCACGCTTGCGGTCGAAAAGCGTGATATCGTTGGAATAGGCTTGCGGATTGTCGGCGCATATCATTGACATCAGAAGGGATTTTCCTGATCCATTCCTTCCTGAAAGACGCCAACATTCACCACTCCTGACTGTCCAGTCCAGATTGCGGAAGATCACTTTGTCGCCATATTCAGCGTGTCCGTTACGAATTTGAAAGGCTATTTTATGATCTGCCATTCTCTTTTGTGATGCATCGGGCAAAGAGAAGGAATCATTGGCAGAGTCGTTGTAAGCAAATTCGGAAAGGATAGCTTGAGAGTAAGGTCGGGGTGTGGAGACGGTAAGATTCTCGATAAGGATAAAATTGTCGGTAAAGGGCGGAATATCGAGCGGGTCGGTGAGGAGAAGAAGAATTGAGTGTCCCTCCTTCTTTAATTTTTCAAGTGCGCAATTGAAGTCGGTGCGACTCTCTTTGTCGAGCCCGATATATGGATTGTCGAGGATAAGAAGATCCGGATGATAGGAGAGGGCATTGGAGATGAGAAGCTTGCGGAGCTCTCCGCTGGAGAGATAATTTATTTTCTTCTCCGCGATATTTTGGAGTCCGAGGGATGTGGCGATTTTTTGCCATTCATCTGACTCATGACGACGTTTCATCACTTCTGCCACGGTGGGCACATAATCGTTCATTGTGGCCTCCATACGCTGATGATGATAGGTCACCTCCATTCCGCTGAGAGAATGGATATCGGAGAAGGTGATGAGTTTCACTTTAAGCGTGGAGGGGAAGAAAGAGAGACGGTTGCCGAAAGCATATCTTCCTTTCTCCAGGGCAATTCCTAAGGTGGATTTTCCGCTGCCGTTCCTGCCATAGGCAGCAGTCACTCCCCGGGGGATGCCGGATCCTTGAGTGCAGCGCAATTCAACCCTGCCGTATCCGATCCGGGGAGTGTCAAATCTGATTATTAATTCTGACATGAAAGATTATATTCTTTATTTCAAGAATTTAGTGATGGTTTTGGTGGTGGAATGCTGTCGAATTCTTCCACTACCATGTACTACATCGTTATCATTGTAGTATTTCACAGCCACTTTACCCTTGGTTCCTGTGGATTTAAGAGCAATGGAAGGATTTACGTCATCACATGTGTACCAATCGACACTAATAAATGGCTCAATCTTACCATGGTAAACAGTGAATGATGAATAGTAATTCCAGCATCCCATCATTCCTGTATGAAGCACTCCAAATTCATCTGTGCCATTACCGTCAAGATCTCCCTCATAGACAAGGTCAGGATAGTAAGACGAAATTATCTTCGAAGGTACCGTACCGTTTTTACTGATAAGAATCCATTCATCGTAAAGGAATTCATCTCCATCCCATTCGCCATCGTAAGGAAATAGAGTTATTGTATCGGTGGTTTTACCATTGAATTTGCCGGTGATACTTTGAAATTTTCCTTTTTCGAAATTTTCACAAGGATATCTGTATTTCAATCCCAAGAACTTCTGATACTGAGGATTGATTCCGAAAGCTGCCGCCGAAGAGATGATAGTGGCAAGAGTAAGTATTAATTTTTTCATTGACGCATTTATTAAAGGTAAATATTCACCCGGGTTATGATGAAAGTATTAAAATCAAATGTAAGGGGAAGCCAAAAAAATCGCTAACTTCACACAAAGACAAAATTAAAAAATATTTTTATAAACCACGCATAGTTTTGACCAATTTTTATTGAATTGCAATAGGTTGAAATAGATTTAGTCGGCTGAAATCAAAAAATTAAGGGTAGTTTTAATTAAAGAAGATTTCCCGCACCTTTTTCGATGCAGATAGTCTCTTTACAAAATAGATTTTATCGAGTAGATACAAATTATTGTAAAAAATAATGAAACGGAGTACCATTTTGGATACCATTTGTTATCTTTGCAGGAAATTAATATTATTAGATATGGAGATTGTAAGCGCAAGAGATTTCAGATCCAATCAGACTAAGATTCTGACAAAAGCACTTAGTGGGGAGTCGGTCCTTCTCTCCTCCAGAATTGGTGTTTTCAAGATTACTCCGGTGACGGAGGAAGATTCTTTGACAACTCGAATCTACAAGGGGTTGGAGCAGGTAAAGAAGATTGAGGAGGGTAAGCTTCCACGTAGGACTATTCAGGATATGCTTGATGAACTTTGATGTAATCCCCACACCTGATTTTGAAAAAGCTTTCAAGGCTCTCGCCAAAAGGCACAGGTCATTAAAGAAAGATATTCTTGAATTAACAAGTTCGTTGCAAAAAAATCCATTTCAAGGCGATGAACTAATTCCGGGTATTCGTAAAATTCGTATGGCGATAGCATCAAAGGGGCGAGGAAAATCCGGAGGAGCAAGGGTGATAACATATACCATTGTGGCTGCAGAAACGAATGGCCGAGTATATCTTATAGACATTTATGATAAGGCGGATTATTCAACTGTTAATGTTGCAGTGATATAGCAGATGATACAGAGAATTTTCGACTAATATATTTCCATATAAAATAGATTTTTGTTGCTATCAACTGAATATATTCCGGAGTTGTTTATCAAGAAGAATATTAAAAGTATAGTAAGATGGCTACAACTAAAGAATGGAAATGGGGGTATATCGACAGGACAGGGGAATTTGTGATACCTCCTGCATACGATGATGCACGCGACTTTCATGAAGATCTCGCAGTGGTGAAAATAGACTGGGCAAGAGGATATATCGACAAGGAAGGACTTTTTGTGATTCCTCCACGTTTTGAGAAAGCCGGCCCTTTTATAAAGGGAGTGGCCCAAGTGACTGAGGATGGTGAAGTCAGATATGTCGATAGGGAAGGGAAATATGTGGAAGCACCGGCCGATTATCTTTCGGCCGATTATGAGACATCTTCCCATGATGAGGCGCTTTTGAAGGAATATTTTGATGCAGGGAATTATTCCGAAGGATTGGCACCTGTTAAGAAAAGTCAATCAGGAAAATGGGGCTATATTGATGAGGCAGGTAAGAAAGTCATACCTTTCATATTTCGACAGGCAGGGGATTTTCATGAAGGATTAGCACGAGTATTGACTCAGATATGATTTGCGTATAGATATATAGTTCTGCCGCGTAACCGATCAATGGATTACGCGGCAGTCTGATTATGGAGCTGAGAAGATTATTCAGAGGTTTAATGGAATAATATTACTGGTGCAAGAAATGAGAGGATGAGAAAGAAGGCTACTGTGCCTATTATAATTTTTGTGGTAAGTTTCATATCTGTTGGATTTTAGGATTTATTTTTGTCATTCAGAAATTTCAGATACTGATCCTTAAGTTGATCAGGAGAAATACCTAAGAGCCGAAGTTCTTCAAAAAATGTGAGAATCTTACTCCTCATCAGGGTATCGGTTTTTTCAGCCATTATCTTTTCCCTCGCGCCGGGAGAGACGAAAAAACCAATCCCCCGACGGTTATAAATCACGCCGTCCTGTTGAAGCCGGTCGTAGCTTCGCATCACGGTGTTGGCGTTTACCTGGATGTCGGCGGCAAACTCTCTGACCGAAGGGAGGCGAGCATCATCAGGATACTTCCCCGCCAATATCTCATCAGAAAGACGGTCGGCAATTTGAAGATATATGGCTTTGTTGCTGTCGTCGAAATTCATAATTTAAGGGTAGAAATATAGTTTACCAGCGTCTCACCACTTCCCACTCCTTGAAACGTAGGTAGGAGAGCCACCATGTAAATATAACAAATAAAACAGCTACTGTGTCAAAGATGTAGATTTTGACGAAGTCGTTTGCAATTCCGAAATCGCGAGGCATCATTGCGTGGTCGTGGCCATAGAAGCACTTGATTCCATAGTAGAAAAGCATGCCGCATACAAAACCCATACCAAGCAGGAATCCGAAAGTTTTAGCGTAACTCTTCTTAGGCCACACTGCGGATCCGAGTGTAAATATTGCCTGAAAGAAAAGACCTCCTATCAGGATAAGGGAGTATTTGAACAAAGCAGTCACTTGGAGAGTCTCTTTCCATGCCACCATTCTTGAGTTTGCCACCGTTTCAGGATCTAACCCGAGATATTTTTCTCCGCAGCCGAAGGTGAGGAGATAATCTGGTGAAATGTAATGTATAAAATTACATTCAGGATATGAAACGCTATAGACCCACACCCTTACAGCGTCTGCAAAGAAATAGAAGATTGTCATGATAATCGGAATTGCCACTGCATAGATGAGAAAGATAGCGACAAATTTCTCAAAGTTGGAAGCCGGACAAGTAAGCATTGCTGTGCGGTCGGTTTTTTTCTGGAGCGGCGAGAAGAAGTCGCTGCACATGAAAGCACAAGCTATCCATAAAAACAGGTAATACTTCAATTCCTTTGCCCACATAGGATCTTGAGATGGCGAGAAGTCGCCGGGAAGATAGTAGCCGTTGAAATAGGGGAGCAGCAGAGTTATGGCCATGGGAAGGAGCAGGAAGATTAGGCCGACATTCAATAGAGAGGTGCGTCGTTCGTTGATTGTTTTCTTAAAATAGTATAGAAAACGAGTAGGTTGGAATATTTGGTTGTTCATATTCGGAAAGTTTTTGATAAAGTGATTTGAAGATATTCAGATTGTCATCGATTAGTTATGGTCAGATTTCTGAAAGGCACGTTTGAGCCCTTCCGGATCATCGTAGGCAAACTGGAAGAGAAGTTCGAGGTTAATCTCAGTGTCGTTGCCGTCATAGTTTGGAAGCACCACCGCACTGCCTATAATAGAAGATACAGTGAAGAGCGAGGCATCTATGAGATCTCGATCGGTGGTCTCAACGAATTTAAGATGTTTCTGAATATCATATACCGAACGGTCAAGAAGCACCTTATGGTTATCAATGATGATGATATGGTCGAGAATCTGAGCCACATCTCTCACCTGGTGTGTGGAAATGATGAAGATCCTGTCGTCGTCAGCTCCGGCGGATATGAATCTTCTGAAGGTAGCCTTCCCCGGAATATCCAGACCGTTGGTTGGTTCGTCAAGAATCACCAGCTTTGTATTAGTGGCCATAGCGAAGGAGAGAGCCACCTTCTTCTTCTGTCCCATCGACAGTTTACCGATGTTGATCTCGGGAGAGAGTCCGAAAAGATCAAGGTTTTCCACAAGACTATCCCACGAAAACCGTGGATAGAAAGGCTTGTTTAGATTAACATATTTTTCAAGCGACATGGAAGGGAAATCGAATTCCTCGGGCACGATAAAAAGATCGGACATCGTTTCGGGTAGTCGTTTACGGGTATTGATTCCGTCAAGGGTCACATCTCCTGAATCGGGAGTGAGAAGTCCGCAAATCAGATTGAGGAGAGTGGATTTACCCGCCCCGTTGGATCCTAACAATCCATAGATTCCTCCTTTGTCGATGGTGAGTGAGAAATCCTCAATCACAGGCGGATTTTTTCTCGAATAGCTGAATGTGCAATCGTTAATTTTAAGCATAGGTATGATGAGTTAGAAATTTGTTTTAGTGTATTAGTATATTAATACACTGCAAAGGTAGTACAATAAATTTAAATTGCAAAACTTTTATGAAAAAAATTTTTTTTCTGAAGAGATTTATGCTCCGTTCACTAAAATAACATAAATTTGTCCAATAACTTACTTATTAAAATAGTTATCATTTATCTCATATATATTTGGATAATTAAAATATTCTTTTAATTTTGCACTGCATTTTCTTAAAAATATAAAATTTTCCTTGATTATTTGTACCCTGCAGGATTTTATGTTCAGAAGGAATTGCTATGGCCAATCTCACGCCTGAACAAAGAAAAAAAGTAATTTCTGCGTGTCTGGCAGGTCTCGGTGTAGTTACAGCTGCCCCTATTAGTCTTGGTTTGAGTATAATTGGATTATTCTTATAAGTAATATGAATAAGAAATATTCAAAATATATAGGTCTATTTCTTTGGATTTTAGCTTTTCTTCTACCGATAGGGTATATCTTTCTGGATGCAATGACCCAAATAGGGTATTTATCTGTTGATCTGCCGGTTGGTAAAATTAGTTTAGGTGTGGTTTTTGCATTGTCGATTGTATTGACAATAATTGCAAGAAAAGTTTACAAAAACTGGCCATAACTCTAAGGGTGATTTACCCTTGGATGAGTAGCTGTTTCATATGGAGATCGAGGGACCGATATTGTGTTACGGCAACTCGTCCCGGGCTGGGGAGTTATGCCTCGATAAGTTGGCGCAATTCTATATTCAACCCGGTGTCGAAAAAGGGGCGGGAGCTTCCCAGCTTCCGCAACACCATTCCGAGGCTCGATGCCGAGGAATGGTGTATTTCTTTTATTTATAAAGAGAGAAGGCATCCAGCCTTCTCTCTTTGTAGCGGAAGCTTCGAAGCTCCCGCCCCCTTCACAGCTCCGAGTCCGGTAGAGGGTATATATAATTTATGCGTGTGTCGCACGGAAGGTGCGGGTCAGAGTGCCGAGTTCGGCATTCTGGGGAAGATCGGAAAGGTCATCCACCACTACTATAGAATAAACGATATCATCGGGCACCGAAGAATTGTCATTTTGCAGAAGGTCGAAAGCCAGTTCAAGTGTATGATTTCCTACGGGAATATCAGTGGTGTTGATTCGACCGCTGAAAGGAGTGTAATGAGCTGAATCAGAGACCTGCGAATCAATACTATATTTTGCTTCCGAGATACATTTGGTTTCGCCATCCGAGCTTGACAGCACCATAGAGTTTATTTTCAGAGGATAATCCTTTGTGGCATAGACCACACCATTTACTACGGCTACATTGTCGAAAGTGACGGTTATAGAGTTTTCTGCAACCGATTCGGACGATTCATCAGAACATGAAACCAATAATCCGACTGATAATAGAATGGATAGGAGTAGAAATAGTTTTTTCATAATTCAAGGGGTGTTTGTGTGTTTTTCAATAATGTGTTTTCATAGTCAGCCTTCAAGGGAGTCATAGCGTAAAGGCTGGTAATAAATATCTTACATTATTATAACACTTATCACCCTATGAATTGTTCATTGTCTTTTCTTATCTTTTTTAGTCACGGCAATATAGAAGACTGAATATATTCCGAGTAGAATTGTCATGAATGTCTGAGTGCCCCAAGCCACAATCGAAAATGCCGCAGCATCTGTATGACTCATACCATAAAGCATCAGAGCATACATCACCGCTATATTCCAAGGTCCGAGACCTCCGTTACTCGGGATTCCCATACTGAAAGATCCGAACACGAAAGCAACCAGGCCGGGAAGCAATCCCCACGCATAGCCCGGATGGGAGAGGAGTTCGCGGGTGAAGGGAAAGGCGAAGAAGCACAGATAGATCTTGAGGAAATAGCAGACCCAGATGGCGATTGTCAGAATCACGTAGGTCCAACGACCCTTCATGGTGAATATCACTTTGAATCCTTCCCACATCCTCGACACGCTCGTGTTGATTCCTTGAAAGAATTTCTTATCCTTGAAGTGCAGGTCGAGAGCTATGAATATTCCGATAGCCACGATGATGCCCACCCACAGTTCCCATTGGTGGAGGATATGCTCAATGTCGCGACCCACGGCATATTGGTCAAAGAAATGAGTCAGAGCGGGATTAGCCACTATCAGCGCCAGTCCCAAAAGGAGACAGATCATAACGAAGTCCGATCCGCGGTCGGCGATGTCGGTTCCTATCACTGTGGATAGTTTGGCTTTCTCCCGTCGGGCCACAAACACGCAGCGCCACGCCTCCCCTAAATAGGGCACGATAAGATTAATCGCATAGGCAGAGAATATAGAGACGCTTTCGGCTGCCACCGACATCCTTGGAATACCGGCTGCACGCAACTGATAGCCCCAACGGATACCCCGGATGGAATAGGAGAACATAGTTATTATCATCACTAAGAAAAGCCATCCGTAATTGCAATCGTGAGAGATGATATTCCATATCTGATGGAAATTCAATTTATGGCTCATCCAGATGATCATGCCGGCGGAAACTCCGAGTGGCAAGACCACCTTGAGCGTCTTGCTTAAGATCTCTTTCCACTTCTCATCCTTCGGGTGAGGAGAGGAGGCGGATTCATTTTTGGTAATATTATTGTCTTTATCTGAATTCATATTATAATGTAATTCCAACTAAGGATAATGGGTTGCTTATATATAACCGAAATTCGTAACTAAGGTTAAGGAGCTACTTTAATATAAACGAATTTATTTGCCCTACGGTTGAAAAAAGGATTAGCCATATTCTGCGATTCATTAAATTTTCGTAAATTTGCAATATGTCAAATCAGCAGTTTTCAGTAAAAGATAATTCGAGGGTGAGAATTCGTCCTCCGAGAAAGTATGATGTGGTGTTTCATAACGATGATTTCACCACTATGGATTTTGTGATACAGGTTTTGAAAGATGTCTTTCTCAAGTCGGAGATTGACGCATTCTCCTTGATGATGGATGTACACAAATCGGGGAAGGCTATCGTGGGGAGTTACAGTTATGATATCGCTATGTCGAAAAGAGACAAAGCTATGGCGCTTGCAAGTGCGGAAGGATTCCCTTTGAAAATAACAGTGGAAGAGCAGCCGGAATTACCCTTTTAATGGAATTATCCTTTAAAATGAATGAGATAAGATTATCAGCAGCAGTTAACGAATTGCTTGAGGGGATGCGTCTTTTAGGCATCTCCATGCGACATGAATTTTTCACACCAGAGCATGCATTGAAAATTCTTCTTTCGCAGGAGAATAATTTTATAATGGCTCTTGGCGGAGTGTCGGATGACAAGGCCGAATTGGAAAAGGAGATCAATAATATATTGGGAGAAATGGAGAAGGTGCCTGAGGAAGATCTTGAATCGTCATCGTTCTCGTTCCAATTCTTACAGGTCATGGATCAGGCTGCCGCCAATGCGGTAAGCGCCCAGCGCGAAGAGGTGACTATCCCTCATGTGGTGAAGCAGATCCTGGACTTGGAAGATTCCTGGGCATCCTATCTTCTTCGCAAGGCGATCTCTTCAGACCCGCCACATTTTTTAAGTCTGCTTTACCAATTATATGATACTGGCAGCAATGGTGAGACGGAAATTCCGGATGATTGGGGAGCGGATTTTTATGAAGATTTTGATGATTATACTTCCGGCTCGGCGGGAAAATGGACAGACTATGTGGTTTGTATCAACGACAACCTCGACCGTAAAAATCCTCTCGTTGGCAGAGAAAAGGAGTTGGAGCGCACTATCCGTATCCTTTGCCGCATGGATAAGAATAATCCTCTCCATATCGGGGAGCCGGGGGTGGGAAAAACCGCTCTTGTGTATGGACTTGCCCGTATGATTAACGACGGGGAGGTGCCCTCGCGGCTCAAAGGAGCGAAGATCTATGGTATTGAAATCGGTTCTCTCTTGGCCGGCACTCAATATCGTGGTGATTTCGAGAAGCGTCTCAAGATGATTATGGATGGTCTGGAGAAGGAGGAGAATATTATTGCCTATATAGATGAGATTCATAATCTGGTCGGAGCCGGAGCCACAAGTGGAGGATCGATGGATGCCTCGAATATGCTCAAGCCTTATCTTGAGGGTGGAAAGATAAGATTTATCGGATCCACTACCTATGATGAGTATAAGCGATATTTTGCCAAAAGCAAAGGGATGGTGAGACGCTTCTCCACAATTGATGTGGTGGAGCCTTCAGTGATCGAGACCATAGAGATTCTCTCTCGGCTTCAGTCAAGATATGAAGATTTCCATAAGGTGACCTATACCCGTGAAGCCATAGAATTTGCTGTGGAGGGGAGTGCGCGTCATATCAACGACCGCTTCCTTCCCGACAAGGCCATAGATATCATTGATGAGGCTGGTGCCTATCGCCAGACTCATAATCTGGAAACAGGGAATAATGTAGTGGATAAGGATTTGGTGGCCGAGATAATAGCCAAGATGTGTAAGGTAGAGTCTATAGCTGTTAAAGAGTCGGAAGGTGACCGGCTCCTCACACTCGAAGATAGGATTAAGGATCGTCTTTACGGACAGAACCGTGCCGTGAGGTCGGTGGTTGAGGCCGTGATGATGTCGAAGGCCGGACTTTCGGATGAGACGAAACCTCTGGCCTCACTCCTCTTCGTGGGACCTACGGGTGTCGGCAAGACTGAACTGGCAAAAACTCTGGCTGACGAGCTCGGAATTGGATTCCTGAGATTTGACATGAGTGAATATGCGGAGAAACATACTGTGGCAAAACTTATAGGATCTCCGGCCGGGTATGTGGGTTACGAGGATGGCGGCCTGCTCACAGATGCCGTGAGAAAGACTCCCGACTGTGTGCTTCTTCTTGATGAGATAGAAAAAGCACACAGTGATATTTATAATATTCTTCTTCAGGTGATGGACTATGCCTCACTTGCCGATAACAAGGGAAATAAGGCTGATTTCAGAAATGTGATCCTTATCATGACTTCAAATGCCGGCGCGCGTTATGCTTCGCAGGCTAATGTGGGATTCGGGAGTCAAGTTTCGGCGGGGTCTGCGATGATGAATCAGGTGAAAAAGACTTTCCAGCCTGAATTCCTGAACCGGTTGTCGGATACCGTGATATTTAATGACATGGACCGTGAGATGGCAAGAATGATTCTTAACCGCAAGCTGCATCTTCTGGAAGATAAGTTGAAAGGAAAGAGTGTGGCGTTGCAGATGGAAGAGTCGGCTCTGGAATATCTGCTTTCGAAAGGATTCTCCCGTGAGTATGGTGCCAGAGAGATGGAGAGGGCGATAAATGCCAATCTGAAACCTCTTCTGATGCGCGAGATCCTTTTTGGTCGTCTTAAGGACGGGGGAGAAGCGAAAGTGGAATGTAAGGAAGGTGTCCTTGTCTTGAAATGATAATAGAGTTTTACCCGTTAAACATAGCTTGAGATGATTTTTCAGTTAGATGAAGATTCCATTTATTTTCCCGATCCTCGTGAAGGGGAGCCTGACGGACTGATAGCTGTGGGTGGTGACTTATCGCCTCAGCGCCTTCTCCACGCATATAGTCTCGGTTTTTTTCCCTGGTTTTCATTTAATGATTGTGAGGAACCTGAATGGTATTGCCCTATGCAGAGAATGGTGATATTCCCCGGGGAGATTCATATTTCACATTCAATGAGGAATCTTTTGAACAAGGGTAAATACCGCTGCACAATCAACCGTGCCTTCACCCGAGTGATAGCGGGATGTGCTGAGAAGCGCATGGATATGGCCGGGGCATGGCTCGGGGAGGATATGATCCGGGCATATACCCGACTTCATGAAATGGGATTTGCAGCAAGCGTGGAGGTATGGAACGGAGATTTCCTTGCCGGAGGACTCTATGGAGTGACAATAGGGAATGTATTTGCGGGCGAGAGTATGTTTTCCCGCGAGCCATCAGCGAGCAAACTGGCAATGATTCATCTTGCACGATATATGTCAAAGGCAGGAGGAAGTCTTATCGACTGTCAGATCGGCACCCCCCATCTTGAGAGTATGGGTGCCCGCTATATCCCCTATGAGGAATACCTCAGAATCCTGCGTCAACCCAGGTGGTTGGAAAATTGATCCAATACGTGCCCTTTAAAACGAAATGATTTAATTTAGATTTTTGACCCATAGGTTGATAATTATCGGGTAAGTACAACCCCGCCGGGGTAGAGGGCATAAGATGAAGAGACCGTGGGTTGGCGAGGTACGAGCCTACCCACGGCTAACCAAGCTATAACCACTCCGTGGTAATCCATCTGAATATCTTTTTTCTCTAATATATTTAATGATCTCCTCAAGATATAACCACTCCGTGGTAATCCATCTGAATATCCTTTATCTCTTTATATTTTATGTTCTACTCAGTTCACTTCGGTCTTTTCCAATCTCTCATATTTTACCCATACCCCGGAGGGGTTGCACCTCCGGATACCCCACTTTTTTACCCTCTACCCCGGAGGGGTTGTACCTTGATAACCAATGATAGAAGAGATCATAACGCTGTTACAATTACGACATGTAGTTCACTTGTTTTTTTTCAGATTGGGATATATGGTATGAACTATTCCATACCCCAGATGGGGGAGGTGAGAAGCACCGATAGATTGTCCGACATCAAAGGACGTATATCATCAGGAAGTGTCTCGACCCATTTCTCATGGGCTTTCTCACATTCCGGTATTAACCGTAAAAGTTCTGTTCGTTCTTTTTTAAGGTCATCCTTAGCAGTGTCAGGAACGTCGGCGTAAATCTCAGGGTCATAAGAAGATTCCTCAGTTTGCTTCATTATTTCAAGAAGTGCGCGAGATTTTAGGTTAGGATCCGAGGCTATTTTTTCTCCTTTCAGGGCACGCATATCCTGTTTCAACAGGGTTTGAAGTGAAGTCTGAATCTTATTGAGTATTGCCGGGTCCTCTGTTAAAATAAAACTTCCGGCCCCCATTGAGCATACTGCATTGGAAGAGGCGGTTTCATACACAACATTTGATAATTCAGTGAGAACGCTGCAATAATCATACCATGCTTTCTTTGATTTTTCATTAGGGAGCATTTTTTCAATCTCCATAATATATGCAAATGTGCATCCTTGATTTGCCCATGCGATATCCGACATTCCGGCACCCATTGAAAAAGTGTTTTCGGAGTATTCCAAAGTGTTATCGATATATCTTTGCACTTCCTGATACAATAATTCAGCTTTACCGGGAAGAGGAAGCGAAGTTTTGGCCGGATAATTTGAGGCTATGAAGGGATCCATTGTTGACAAGAAGAATTTATTCACCTTGGCAAGTGTTTTCTCAAATGTATCTTCTTGAGATAGGGCGCCATTTTCTATCTTATCCACTACCGATTTGATTCTGACTGTAGATATCTTCTTCTTAGCTGTGATAGCCTTTACTTTCGCGGCGGCTTTGGATCTTGAACTGCGGGCTTCTGCGGGTGCCACGCAAAATAGGGAAGCACTTAAAAATAAAAGCGAAACGAGTGTAAGTTTTTTCATAATATTCTATTTTTAATGTTACTTAATGAGTTGTTATACGTGAAAGGTGATGTTGCGGATATTTTCATTTCCGACAACCGCCAGAAATGTGCATATATTGGTGAATCTTTCAGCCGTTTCAAATTTATCAAGACTTTCACGGGGAGCAACTATATTATTGCACGCCACACCTATTTCTGCAAGAAGATCCGGGTAAATGGCATCTTCCTTCTCTTTGAGCGTAATAAAGCGACGTCCTGAATAGGATGTATTATCAAATCCCTCTATCATTGATCGCCACTCCTTGGCGAGATCGTTTTCCCGATCGGGAGTACACACTATTTGCGTCAACCATCCCCATTCATGACAAAGATTGGCCAAGACTTTATGAGTATCATCAGAGTGATATACTCTTACGCCCTCATCATGTGCCAACTGATTACCTATTTGTTCATCTTTTTCGATTACAGCAACCTGACTTCCTGTCCTTACAAATTCGCGTATCAGGATTAGTCGGGTTATAGAATCTGGAATATCAATCAAAACCTTCTTGTGTGAGAAAGGGAAAACAAGAACTCCTTTCATTCTATAAGGAGAGGGAGAACGGGTGTCTGAGGTTCTTTTTCTGTTTCTCAGATCCTCCATTTTCTTTTCGAGATAGTTGTCTGCCATGATTATTAATATTTTTATAGTCTGACACCTGCACCGAGCATAAGGTTGTTGGGATTTTTGAAATTACCGAGACCATATCCGAAGTTGAGGAATAATTTTTTGGTAAGAAAGACTTTTATAGCAAGTTGCTGATAGAAGCGTTTATCCCCATTAGGATTAATGATGTTGAATCCCACTCCACCATTGATCGAAAAGATAGGCATTGTGAGTTCGGCATGAGCTGAAATACCGGCGCTCACTTGCTTTCCGAAAGGGACGTGACGGAATTTTATGTCCTGCTCATAAGTATCTTCAATCCAATAAGGACGCTTACCTGCGCTCTTATCCCATTTGAGATCAAGAGCGGGCCCAACTGCCACCCATCTGTTAAGCTTCAGCATGGGGGCAAACTGCAAACCTGCCACGGCATATTTCCCCGGAAGGAGATTATCCAACTCTGTGTCAATATAACCGCCATCTTCCGTTGGTTCGGAATAGGGGGTGAGAAGTGTGCGTTTCCTCCATGCGCCGAAAGCCATGATATCGTACACCCATTTCTTTCTATCCGCCTCCTCTTTGAGTCTTGATTTTTCAGCAGCAGAGATTTCCGATTCTTTGGAAATATCCGGTTCGAAACAATATTCGGCTCCTATTGATATTCCGGCGGAATTAAGACCTGAATTTCTCCAGGAGGTATTACCGTTGGAGAAATGGGTGCCGGCAAGGGCGAGAGTGAGATTAAAATTTTTTGTCAGCTCATATTTTAGTTTCAGTCTCACCCCCATGTGTGCTGTGACCACCGTACTTATCACCGACTGGCTAAAAGGGGAATCCCCACCACCATCATTCCACCCGGCGCCAATTCCGAATTGCCATTCATAGCCAAGAGAAAGACGAGGGGAAAAGTGTTTGAAAGGAAATCCCTGGTAGGCGAATATAGAAGCCGGGGTGCCTAAGAGATTGTAAGCCTTAAAGAAAAAGTTGGGTCCGATTCCTATTCCTTGATAAAGGCCGGGATATAAAATTCCTTCGCGTGAATCGGGCGAGAAACTGAAATCAGTTCTGAAATTAATGCTGAGACTCGAGCGAACAGGCTGGTTATCCGAATTATCGCCCTTTAGCCAATTGTCGGTGCCCAACACATAGGCCGGAGTTATGTCAGCTCCAACACGCCATGTGAGTGGGCGAGAGAAGCCGGAAGGGATCGAATCATCAGCATGCGCGGTGGAACCGGAAAAAGAAAGGAGTGAGAAAAGCAATATTGAAAATATATGTTTCATAAAGAAATTTCTATTTCAGACTGCAAAGTTAATCAAAACCTTCCACACTCTAATAAAAATTTATTTATTTCCCAATGAAGTCATCTATACTTTTTTGATTTGTGAAATTTGAATAATGTCAGAGGTGTATTCTAAGGTACAAGATAAAAGAGAAGGTTTTGTAAAGAGATTCTATTATGATGAAAGACTGAGGATTATCTCTGATATTAATCAAAATAGTTTGAGAAAACCATAATATTTACTAATTTTACATTATATTTTTCAATTTTATTTTTAAATATTCTTATTTATTATGAAATTTAAGTATTTTACTTTGATAGGAACACTTGCCTTTCTGGCTGCTTCCTGTAATGGAGGTGATAAGTCAGGCGCTACAGCAGAAGACTCCCAATCGGTGCAGCCCCCAACAGAGGTGGTGGCTACAGATTCTTCAGCAGTTTCTGCTGATACCATTCAGCAAGAGGAGAAAACCCCTGTGGAGGAGGTAAAAGAGGAAACCAAAGAGACTTCTAAACCTCAAAATGCCGTTTCGGATGAAGAGGTGAATAAGATCATCAGCATGATAGAGCAGCACACCGAAACTGTGGCGGAATTAAAAAAAGAGGGAATATCTCCTGCAAGTTCGATGGCATTCAGAGCAGTAGAAGCATTGCCCGACTATACTAAATTGCTTAAGAAAGTAAAAAAGAATCTTTCCCCCGAGCAGGCTGCACGCATTAAAGAAGCAGAAAAGAAGTTTAAGAAAGTTGCCGATTCATGGCAATAGTCCTAAGGTTTTTCAGAAACAAGGGATGTGGTTAGAATTTACTTTTCTGACACATCCCCTTTTTTTGTTCGCTTTATATGGTAATAATCTCCCTGTCTTAGCCTTGGCTCACTAACCCCGGAGGCGCGGGTTGGAAGTCAAAATTACTTCTGCGCCAATTCTGCTTGTTCCTGCGTGGCCTTCAGGCCGAAAAATTCCGCGTTCGGATGCCTCATAATCCCTCCTTAGAGATAAAAGGAAGCTGCATACGGATGCTTTCCTTAATCCCCCTTTTGGAAATTAAACATTCCACCGCATGGCTTCTGTGAAATTCTGGTTTTTCTGTGGAGCAGCTTGGCCATGCCAAGCATTTCTGTGGGTATAATTCCTTTTTGGTTCCGACTAATTAGGATGGGTGGTTGTTCTCTACCCGGGAGGTGTTTCACTTACCGTATCAGATTCTTCCGACAACACATCCCTGTAATCTTCTTTACCACATATCAACAAAATCGAATGTAGATCGGCCGCTCTTGTCGATATACCCCCATTTCCCTCCAATCTTAACCAATGCAAGGCCATCCGAGAAGTTCCATGCATCATCATACTTAGCAGGAATGACGAGCTCCCCGCTCTTGTCGATGAAGCCC
>CAMWUJ010000048.1 GCA_947177405.1 uncultured Porphyromonadaceae bacterium
ACCGAGAGGTTGCTGCCTCTTCGAGAACCAAAATCAGCTCCAAAATATCTCGCAACTGTTAATAAAAAATAAGTTTAAACAACTTCATTATGTACTTATATACTTAAATTTAAATAATATAACCGAAATATATATTTATGATGTTATGCTGCAGAGAACTTACCCCATTCAGCTTAACAGGGCTTTATTTATTGAGAATTTAAAACTACCATAAAATACATCTGTCAAATAATTTGCTTTCAAATAAAGAATTATTTGATAACGGAAATCGCTTCGTGTTGTGGATTACGCCACAATGAAGTCGCATTGCATTGATAAAGAGAATATCAGGACCTCGTTAATATATTAACGAGGCCCTGATATATTTATACTTCTTTCTTACAGGCTCTTCTGTAAAATATCTACGATTTCCGAATGATTAAGCTCCTTATAACCTCCTGTCAGGATAATTGTGGCATCGGCAATTCCATCAAGCATATCCTCTTTCACTCCAAGTGAAGAGATCTCCGAAGCGGCTCCTATCTCTTTTATCCATGCGGAAAGGGCTTCGATTCCTTCTGTTGCAAGCTCCTCTTCTGTTTTGCCTTCTGAGGGGATTTCCCATACCACATGTGCAAAACGAGCGAAACGTTTAAGAGCATATTTCATAATATACCGATAATATGCTACAGAGACTCCCGACAAAGTCATTCCATGTGTGGCATCAGTATATGCACCGATAGCCTGCCCTATCATGTGGACCATCCAATCCTGAGATTTACCCTCACCTATAAGAGTATTGAGCGCCCAGGTGGACGACCACATAAGATTGGAGCGGGCTTCGTAATTCTGAGGGTCTTTTACAGCCACTCTACTTGATGCGATCACCGAACGCATCAAGCCCTCAGCAAGATAGTCGGATGTGCTGTCATCGTCACCTGAAAAATATTGCTCCATGATATGGCTCATTGTGTCGAATATCCCGGCTACCATCTGTCGGTGTGGAAGCGAGAATGTATAGCATGGATTTAACACCGCAAACTTCGGCATCACCTCTTCTCCAAACACCTTGCCGATTTTCAATTTGGCTTCATGATTAGTGATTACGGATCCTCCATTCATTTCCGAACCGGTACCGGCCATAGTCAATACCGCCCCTACGGGAATGATTCTTCACCTGGTGCAGGGTCTTCCTGCTTCACCCAGAAACGCTCCCATGCGTCTCCGTCATACCAGGCCGATACACTCACAGCCTTGGCATAGTCGATGGTCGATCCTCCTCCTACTGCCAGGATGAAGTCCACATTGTTTTCGCGTGCCACCCGACTGCCTTCTATGAGTTTCTCAACCGTAGGATTGGGCATCACTCCCGGGAGCTCCACCACATCTTTACCTGCTGCTTTAAGAGCGGCCATCACATCATCATACACTCCATTTCTCTTGATGGATCCTCCACCATAAGTCAATAACACCTTCTTGCCGAAACTAAGCAGGGCCTCTGCAAGATTTTTCTGTGCATCGTTGCCAAAATATAATTTTGTAGGATTGGCATAAATGAAATTTCCTAACATATTTATTTCGTTATTATTTGATTAATTGTTTCTTCCCGTTTATAATATATAAGCCGGTAGGTAGATCTGCAAGTGTGCAACCTCTCATATCTATTTTTACACCCTGTGGCGTATATACTGACAATTCTCCTCTACGATCAGTTATGACATCTGAGATTCCCGTTGGAACGTCAGCCGACAATATGGCTTCGATATGACCACTCCCGAGAAAATGCCGTATTTCTTCGGCTGTCATATTTTCAATCTTTCCAAGCGGTGTATATGACCACGAGTTCGTGCCATAGAATATCACTATATTGTTACCCAGATAGAGCATGACATCACCCGGAACGGTAGAGATCTGACTATTAGAAGTTGGAAGCGACCAAGGCAATTCACCCACTTTTTCGAAGCCACCGTAATCGTTCATTTGAACCGTGAACTCACCATTACTTACCCTCTTTTTTAACTCTTTGGCTGCTTCGCTATCAGAGAGTATAATATTTCGGGTGACCCCATTCACAGTAATATATATATTATCCTGAGCTTGTGCCATAAATGAAGAAATAATCAAGGTTATCAAAAACAATGAAGCCTTCATATCAAATCTGTTTTAGAACTTTTGCAGGTATCCCGCCTACTACCGAACGTGAAGGCACACTCTTGTTTACAACAGCTCCGGCTGCAATAATAGCTCCCTCTCCTATCGTGACTCCTTGGAGGATAGTGACATTTGCTCCTATCCATACTTTGTTTCCAATATTCACCGGAGCCGGAATCATATCAGCTCTACGGTCAGGATCCATAACATGGTTGAGAGTAGCAATCACGCAGTTATGACCTATAAGCACATCATCACCAATGAAAATGCCTCCTTGATCCTGAAATTTGCATCCTGAGTTGATAAACACTCTTTTGCCCAAATGGATGTTCTTTCCGCAATCTGTATAGAACGGCGGGAAAAGACCCAGACTTTCATGTACCTTTTCTCCCGTTAACTCTGACATCAGATTGATTATTTCTTCATGGGTGTGATAGGAATTGTTGATTTCCATAGTTATACGGATTGCCTCCTGACTTAACTCATGCATCTTGGCATGTATTGGCGAACCTCCCGGAATAACCTCCCCGGAATTCATTATCTGTATAAATTCTTTTGTAGTCATAGTGTTACTTTTCAGTAAGGTTCTTTTTGAAGAAACTTACAAGTTTATCGAATGGAATGAGGTCTGTACGGTCATAAAGGTCAACATGTCCCGCTCCCGGAATTATCACAAGCTCCTTAGGCTGGGCTGCCCTTGCGTATGCATCTTCGCTGAATTCTCTTGAGTGAGCCTCCGAACCGGTAATGAAAAGCATAGGTCTCGGAGAGATAGTCTCAATATCCTCGAAAGGATAGAAATTCATGAATTTCACATTGGAAGTAAGTGTAGGATGGGTCGTGGTCTGAGGTGTGGCACCTTCAGGTGTGTATTCACCTCTCGGGGTCCTATAAAATTCGTAGAATTCTTTCTGTATAGCATTGAGTGTGTCACTCCATTCATTGGCTGTGCCGCTGGTAAGTTCGGGAGTGGCTCCTTCAAACTCCGCATATCTCTTTTCGGCAGCATCTGCTATTATGGCTTTGCGTTGTTCGAGCGTCAGAGACTTGTGGAGGCCATGCCGGTTGGCATTTCCCATGTTATACATGCTTACTGTTGCGACTGCCTTTAAACGAGGATCAATCTTAGCTGCGCTAATAGCAAAACTGCCACTGCCGCATATACCGATTACACCGATTTCGTTTCTATTTACAAACGGTCGGGTTCCAAGATAGTCAACCGCTGCGCTGAAAGCCTCGGCATACATATCAGGACTTACAGCATTTCGGGGTTCCCCCTCACTTTGCCCCCAGAATGGGAGGTCGATTGCAAGTGTGACAAAACCTGCCTCGGCCATTTTCTGTGCATAGAGCGAAGCGCTTTGTTCCTTAACGGCTCCCATCGGATGTCCCACGACTATTGCAGGAAGCTTCTCTCCGGGTTTCATTGAATTGGGAGTAAATAAGGTTCCGGCTACTTTCATTTTATACTGATTGGGGAATGAAACCTGCTGCTCCTTCACTGAATAAGAATGATAGAAATTATCCGCTCCGGCAGGTTTTTCATATTGATATGTTGTCTGAGCGTTGGATATCATTGAAACAGTTGCCAAGAGTGGCAATATTAGAAATTTTCGTATGCTTTTCATAATTATTTTTTTATTATTTTAATCCATTCATTTACCTCTTCCTGAGTTGCATTGTTTATAACTTTTCCGGGAACGAACTTTGCTTTAGGAGCAGAGACCTTAAGATCCTTTTCAGTTTCTCCTATGGGACTTCCGCCGGAAGTTGCAAAAGGCACTATCACCTTGCCTTCTGTATCATACTGTTCAAGGAATGTGTTTACGATTGTAGGAGCGGTAAACCACCAGATTGGGAATCCGAGATAAATCGTATCATATTGCTCAAAATTCTCGACCCTGTTTTTCACAGCAGGTCGTGTGCTACGGTCTTTTGATTCCCTGGTACCGCGTGCGCTCTCGTTCCAGCCATCAAGATCTTCTTCCGTATAGGGATTTTCAGGCTCTATCTCAAATAATACGCCATCGGTTGCAGTGGAAATCTTTTCTGCCAATGCTTTCGTATGCCCTTGTGCTGAGAAATAAGCCACAAGAGTTTTCGAATCATTGCTTTCTTCTGAAGCTTTCCCATCCTTCGTTGACGCGCAGGCCACAAGGCAGACAGCCAGAAGTGTAAAAATCGATGTTATGATTTTTTTCATTTCAATTTATTTTTATTTGTTTGACTATAAATATAACTGTGTATGATTCAATCTTGTTAGCACAGGATTATTGCTATTTCAGACCGATTTTTTGGAAATATCAACCAATAGTTCGGATTTAGTACCAGTCATGTTTTTCGTTACGATTTAAAGCCTCAATCTGTTTCATCTATTCCGGAGTGAGTTCAAAATCGAATATTTATTCACATTTTCCATTTCTTCTTCCTTGTCTTTTTGAACATTTTTCTCCGGTTCATCCCTTGACGCTTCATCAACTCATGTAGAACAGGATGCATACGCTGAAAGCGAAAACATAGCGGTAATTAATGAAAATAAATGAAATTTTAATTGTTTCATATCGCCATTTTTTTCTCAATTTCCTTTTTTAGCCCGTAGAGAATTTCCAACTCGTTGTCGAGAAGTGCACAAGAGGATTTTCTTTGTCCTGTCAAAAATTCCTTAACAAGGACTTCAGGATCTATTCTATGACGGTCGGCGATAAATCTCACCACCTCGTCATATTGCAGTTCTTTGATGATTTCGTTTTCCATCTGAGTATTCTAATTTTTCACAATACAAAATTAGGCATATCCTTAGAAATGAAGTTACCAATATCGCTCACATTAGTACCTTATTCATAGTCAGGGAATATTATTGCCAAAATCAGATTTTTTTTGTAAGTTTGCACTTTAATTCCGCAACTTATGAAAATCCTTAAAGTCAATAAACCTTCAGATTATTCCTCATATATAGGAGTCATTGACCGACATCCTTTGATCAGCGTGATCGAGTACGACAGGATTTCACCGGTGTTTACGACATTGAATGATTACAAAGTATATGGTATCTTTCTCCGGGGTGATAACCTTGTCGATCTCACTTACGGTTGTGGATTATATGACTATAAGGAGGGGACGTTGCTTGCCGTAGCACCCGGGCAATTAGGAGGAACCGAAGATAATGGAGAGAAAGTGAATTTATCAGGATGGGCTCTACTTTTTCATCCCGACCTGCTTCATGGATCATCGTTGGAAAAGAGGATTGACAGTTATACATTCTTCGACTACAGTCTTAACGAGGCTCTTCACATGACCGAGGAAGAACGGGATATTATTATAGGACTAATGCGGAGTATAGAGACGGAAATTAACAAACCGACTGACTCACATCAGGACAACATAATAGTAAACTATATTGAACTGATGCTTAATTTCTGCCAGAGGTTTTACGATCGACAGTTTCTTACACGAAAACTTGAAAATACGAATATTCTGAGCAGATTCCATGAAGTGCTTAAAGATTATTATTCCTCTGAGCTACAGATGATGCACGGAATTCCGACCTTGCAATATATCGCAGAAAGGTTATGTCTCTCACCAAGTTATTTAGGTGATCTGATTAAAAGGACAACGGGCACAAATGCGAGTAAATACATACAGCGAATGATAGTTCAGGAAGCTAAGAATCTTCTATCTTCAGGGAAGAATATATCGCAGACTGCTTATAGTCTTGGCTTCGATTATCCACAGCACTTCTCACGACTTTTTAAACGAGAAGAAGGTATTACCCCTAAAGAATACCTTAAATATAGAAAAAGTTAATTAAAGATAGCTGTACTCAACCGACAGTTCACAGCAAGTCGTTGAGGGAATACAGAAATTAGTATTTATAACACATTAGCCGAGCAGCACATCCAGAGCCATCATCAGCAGGAAGCCCACAGAGAATCCGATAGTTCCTAAGTTGGAATGTTTTCCTTCCTGAGTCTCAGGGATTAACTCCTCCACTACCACATACATCATCGCTCCTGCTGCAAAAGCCAGAAGATATGGAAGAATTGGAAGCACTATAGAAGCAAGAAGGATAGTAACCACAGCTCCTACCGGCTCCACTGCCCCACTGAGTGTCCCCATGAGAAATGACTTCCATTTCGAATTGCCGGCACTCCTCAACGGCATGGAGACGATAGCTCCCTCCGGGAAGTTCTGTATAGCGATTCCGACTGACAGAGCCAATGCTCCTGCCATTGGAAGATATGAACTATGATCCATTGCAGCGGCAAGCGCCACTCCTATAGCCATCCCTTCCGGAATATTATGAAGCGTGACAGCAAAAACCAGTTTGGCAGTCTTTGACATACGTGACTTTGGCCCTTCGCTTTCGTTGCTGTCGATATGCTGGTGGGGGATAATTTCATCAAGAAATAAAAGAAATAATATACCTATCAAAAAGCCCACAATAGCAGGAAGAATACTCATAAAGCCTTCCTTCCCTGTCATTTCAATAGATGGGATCAAGAGAGACCATACCGATGCAGCCACCATTACCCCGGCTGCAAAACCTGTAAGTATTTTCTGAAGACGCTGAGGCATCGCATTCCTGATCAGAAATACACAAGCTGCCCCGATCGTAGTGCCAAGAAAAGGCAGAAGTAATCCTAAAGCTATTCCATTCATGCTATTGAAACGAAACAATTTGATATTTTGTTTTGTCCTAATATAAACGAAAATTGTCCAAACGAATCATCTCTAACTATACCGAGAAATATGGAAAAAATCTCTTTATTTTAATTGACACCGATTCCTCCCCCGGGAAAGTCAAGTCGAAACAGGAATTAAAAAGATCTTTTCAGCTCTCGTCAGCAATATTTGACACAAAGTATAGACGAGAGTAAAAAAATATAATGGAATTTAGTAACTTTACAACGTCATAGAAGGAGACGCCGGAAATTTCTGCAGCCCTCAGACAATCTATTCATCCTCTTATGAACTGGATAATTTTAATTTTTGCCGGACTGATGGAAGTGGCGTTCACTTTCTGTCTGGGAAAAACTAAAGGTGCCATAGGCGCTGATCGCCTGTGGTGGTGGGGCGGTTTTCTTGCCGCTCTTGCGTTGAGTATGTTCCTTATGGCTAAAGCATCCGAAAGAATCCCGATTGGTACAGTTTATCCCGTATGGACAGGTATCGGAGCAGTAGGTGCGGTGCTGGTCGGGATATTCTTTTTCAATGAACCGGCAAGCTTTTGGCGCATATTTTTCATCACAACTTTGATACTCTCTATTGTCGGACTAAAAGTTATCGGATAATGCAACACAAGATTCGACGCTTCAAGCAGGAACTTCCTATCGAGGAAGCAAAACAAATTCTAATGACCGGCAGGGAATGTGTCCTTGCGGTTGCCGGCGATGATGATTATCCCTATGCCGTACCTATCAATTATGTATATGACGGCGACCATATCTATATCCACTCCGCATCGCAGGGGCATAAGATAGATGCGCTAAAACGCAATCCGAAGCTTTCGCTTTGTGTAATCGACAAAGCTGATATTGTGCCCAAAGAATTCACTACTTATTTCCGAAGTGTAGTAGTATTTGGAAAAGCCCGATTCGTGGAGGAGGAAAAAGAAAAGGTCGCTGCCCTTCAGAAACTGTCGGCGAAATATAGTGCAGGCATCGATCCTACTGCCGAGATTAACAAATTTCTTAAAGTCGTAACCATAATTGAAATCACAATAGATCAAATCACCGGTAAGGAGGCAATCGAACTGACCCGGATGCGATAAGCAAACGAATACCTTATTTCATTCCTTGCTGAATCGGGAATTATCTGTGTTCTTCTCGATTCTCGGTGCGCGGAATCCTTTGCCGGAGTTGAATTTATAGGTCACACCCAATATGGCTGTCATATGGCTCTTCGTATAAGAAAACCGATTATATCCGGCAGATTCCGTTCTGATTTTACTTGTCCGTTGCAGCAAATCTTCAAATCTTAACGAGATTGTCCAGTGATCCCCTATCTTCTTTTGCAACGCCGGATTAAGACTGAGCAGAGGAAATACCGTGATATTACCAATTTTCATTTTTGTATTAAAAAAACAATTCATTGTGAGACTGAATCCCTTGGGCAACACAAAGTTAGTGCTTGCCACCATCCGAAGATAGCTGAACGTATCAAACGGATCGGCTGACGCGAGCTTCTGAGAAGTTATCACATATGTAAGGCTTGAATATAGATTCCACCATTTAGTTATGTTGATGAATCCGTCGCCGTGTATGAACATACTGCGGTCTTTGCCCTCATTTCCCCAAGTGAGATACAACCTCTCAGGATAATTGGGATTCGAACTGAACATTTGCCTAATCGGATTATCGGTCATTGAATAACCGGCTGCAATCGTGAATCTTCCGGCAAGTATGAAATCAAGGCTCAGCGAATTGGTAAAACTCGGAGTCAGTTGCGGATTTCCTACCGAATAAGTATAGTCGGAGACCTGTCTCACCACAGGATTTAGGGATTGGAAAGACGGGCGACGGATATTCCTGTAATATCCTACGGCTACCGTATAATCCCCTTTTTCGGTAAGGCTGTAAGACACATTTGCATTCGGGAAAAAATCAATATTACCCTTATGCGTGATATCCCCTTTGGTAGAGGAATATTCTCCACGCAATCCTGCCTTGAATTTCCATCTCCCAGTCTTGCCGTTAGCAGTGATATATAAAGCCTCTATATTCTCTTTATATGAAGTATCGTAATCAAACCTGTCGTTCATTATCCATCCTTGTTCACCAACATATTTATGAAATGAACTGTTTGATACGTCATTGAGAGTATATTTTGTTCCTACATTCATACTCCAATCAGGATTGAATACCTTGCGAAATGATAGCTCGGTAACAAATACATTATACCGGTTGTGGCTGTCTGTATTATAAACCGAATCAGTGGGCATGTACGACTGACTCATAATATTATCCTCCCCTATCGAAGAATTCTGATAGTTATAATTAGCTATCAATTTTAGGTTAGATCCCTTGCTATCCAGATTATGCGTCCAGTTGAAAGCTACATTGAAATTATGGAATCTTTCTTCACTGTCATATCTACCGGAAGTGGTTCCGTTTAATTCCTTGCCTGACATCTCGGTATCCGAATCTGATATATGATGGGAATTGTTCGTGTTATAGTCGAATTGCAATCCTATTTTATCTGTTTCGCTTGGATCATAAAACGCACCAAGCGATATATTCCCTTGAATCTCCTTGCTATTGTGACGAGAAACTCCCGTCAATTCTTGAGAGTCGGTAATGTTGCAGGTGGATTCATGGGAGCTGTACCTATCCCCCGGAGTTCCATTCAGACTGCCGTTAATGTTGACAGTCCATTTCCCGGAGTGCATACCAAAATTGGCGAATGGATTCATCCACTGTTTATATTTCCCGGCTGTCACACCGAGGCCGGCAGATCCATTGAGTCCATTAACACGATTACGCTTAAGATTTATCTTGATAATACCTCCCGAAGAATCAGCACTATATTCCGCACCGGCCTTCGGTATTATCTCGATTGTGGCGATTGATGATGATTGTATGGATTTTAGATATGTCATGAGTTGTTTTCCCGACATATTCACTTTTCTATCATCAATATATACAGTCGTTCCTCCTTGACCGTATATTGAAAGCATTTCATCCGTAGCCCATACACCGGGAGCCGTTTTCAGTAATTCATGAGCGTCTTTGTTTGCCGATAAAGGATTGGCTGCCACATTAAGCACGATACGGTCGGCTTCCCTTCTTATCAGTGGGGCTTTGACAACTACTTCTTGCAATGTGGTTGATGTTTTCTTAAGAACTATCTTACCCATTTCCGGTTTTATTGAAGACAACACCTGGTCATCATATCCTACACACGCCACTCTGATTTTATCGCAACCGGATGCAGAATCTATTCTGAAGTAGCCGTTAACATCGGTAACGGCACCTCCGGCAACCGAATCATTCGCAAAAGCTGTGATATTAGCAAACTCAACGGGGATTGAATCTGTATCCATTACGATTCCCTCAACCCTTTCTATAGCCTCCACTGTAAGGAAGCTTAGTATTATACTAAGAATTATTAATGCACGTTTCATTACTTACTTTGTTTTTGTTCCTGTCCGATTTTGAAATTTGCGAATGCATGTGCGCGTCGGAATTCCACGTTGTTTGACCAGTATTCTATATCTCTCATTAATTTTCTTAAATCATGAATTTCAAAATAAGACAGTTTCCAGGTATTTGGAACATTCATTCTGTCTGTCACCTTATTCTTTGACTGGAACACCGTTACCTGAGCGATGGGATCATCTCCATAGTCATAGTGATCCACTATAAGAAGCTGTCGCTTACCCTTATTATAATAAGTATAGGTGTACATCTCCTCCGGCTTTCTTGTCCATTTCTCTATATCATCTTCACGCACCCACATGGTATAAGGTTTCTCTTCATACATAGGAGAAGAAATAGATGACGGTTTTAGTGGCGGGAATTGCCCTTTTTGTTTTACAAACATTGTCTGCATTTGTGGTGCATAGAAAAGAATCTCTGCGTTGTCAAGATGTGCAGTATGAAGTATGTCTGCAATGAATCGATCCATTCCGGGATATTTTGCCATAGAATCTGCTGAGGAAACAATCACCAACGGATCAGGAATAAGCACATTCCCGAATGTCATGCGATAAGTGGTATCCTTGTCGATTATCTGGCCGTAATAGTTGCTTACATACCATTCCCGGTTTGCGAAAACAAGATCTCTCGGTGAGGAGCAACTTGCAAAAAGCATCATGATAAATGCTAAGGCTAAGGTCTGTCTGATTGATAGTCTCTGTTTCATTTTTACTACGGTTTGGTTCTTATGCAAAATTAGGTCGAAAATTCGCCCGGTAGTCTTAGTTTACCCTCCTTTAGTCTTAGTTAGTCTTAGTTTTTATCAATGGTTTTAAAAAAAATTATTAATATTGTAGTATGAAACGACTGAAACTGATAACTTCCATTTCATTAATCCTGACCGCCATATCCATAGTGGTGGCTACTTACAATCTTGTCAAGCTCTATTCTCATGAAAAAGAGAATACTATGGAGACAGTGAAAGAGTGTGCCGAGAACGCTATCCTGCTCGAGATGATGGATAGAATGGAAAAGAGTGAAAACGTATCTCAATCTTTTATCCGACTTAACGCATTCCTCGAAACTTCTCAACTGAAAGAAGGAAAAGTCAGTAACGACAGGGTAAGGACTTCATTAGCAAGCCTATTGCTTTTTGGTCTCGATTACAGGAATAAAAAGAACGTGATTGACACATTGGCTTTAGACAGCATATTCAAGGATCAACTTGCCCAACATAATATGTTTCCAAAGATCTCTTCAATAATATCCGTGGGCACAGGAATCCCTTATAAATCCGGTTTATGGAAAACTCAATATAGCTACAACCCTGGAAGCAAACCGACTTTCGATATATATGTCTCCAAGATGCCGGGGACGGTTCTAACTCGTTTGTGGGGAATAATCATTCCTTTTATTTCAATTATTCTTTTGTTTATGTTTCTTTCAGGATATCTTGTGAAAACAATCCGCAATTTGCGTACCATCGAACAAATGAAAGATGATTTCGCCCATAATATGACCCATGAACTGAAAACGCCTGTTGCCGTGGCTTATTCGGCTGCTGATTCTATGCTGAGATATTATGATCATAGCGACGAGACCCGAAACAGGCAGTTCCTGAAAATCATCATGCAGAGGTTAAGTTTCCTATCCGGAATGATTGAGAATATACTGTCAATGAGTATGGAGCGTTTCAGAACAATGAAACTTGATCTTGATCGTTTGGAAGTCAAACAAATCGTTGAAGAAGTGGCCGGCATGATCAAACTGAAAGCCGACAAACCCGTGACAATAGATACTGACATCCCCGAAAATCTTGCTGTGATGGCTGATCCATTGCATTTCGGAAATATAATGTCAAATATCTTAGACAACGCAGTCAGGTATTCCGGAGATGATGTTATTATAAATATCAAAGCTAATAATGATTCTATAACTATTGAAGATAACGGTATTGGGATAGAAAAGAATCATTTGCCTTATATTTTTGACAAGTTCTATCGTGTGCCCTCCGGCGACAGATACGAGGTCAGTGGCTACGGACTTGGCCTGTTCTATGTTAGACAGATTATTGAATTGCTGGGCTGGAGCATAGACGTGAAAAGTAAACCGGGAGATGGTACAATATTCATAATAAGATTCAATTGCAGTGAGGAAAGATAAGATTTTACTTGTAGAGGATGATTCGACCCTTTCGTTTATCGTGCAGGATGCATTGACACGCGAAGGATTCGATGTGGTGTGCGCTTCCAATGGAGAGGCAGGTCTTGAAATGTTCAAGGAATCAAAACCGGATGTTATTGTTGCTGATGTAATGATGCCCAAGATGGATGGCTTTGAGATGGTGAGACGTGTACGCCTTTCAAGACCGGATGTGGCTGTTCTGTTCCTTACAGCCAGAACCGCGCTTGATGATGTGGTGAAAGGTTTCGAACTTGGTGCGAACGATTATATCAGAAAACCGTTTCAGATTCTTGAATTAGTTGTGAGAATCAAAGCGTTGCTGAAACGCAATTCTCAAGGACGTATTGAGAATACCAATCTTGCCATTGGCGATTGCTATCTTGATTTTGCCTCCCAGCGTCTCGCCATCAAGGATGAAACCATTATTCTTTCCCACATAGAAGCTTTGATAATTGATGAATTATTCAAGCATCCGAATGAAGTGGTCGAGGCTAACACACTTATGCATCGCATTTGGCATAACGATGACTACAATAATCTGAACAGGCTTCATGGCTTTATCTATAAAATCAGAAAATACCTCTCCAAGTCAAATTATCTTGAACTTCTGAATGTGAGAGGAATAGGATATAAATTAGCTGCTACAGTGAATTCTTAAGTCGACCTTATTCAACAGATGAAATATCCGATAGACTTACCCCGGAGTGGTATTATATTGGGTAGCCGTGGATAGGCTCGCACCTCGCCTACCCACGGTTACATATACTATCACCCTCTACCCAGAAGAGGCTGCACATTTCTGCTTTCAAGCCTCCTCCTAATCAATGGATGCTTTTCATAGGCCATGCCTTGAGATCCAAAGTGGTTTTGCCTCGCTGTGTGAAGAATTCCACGCCGGTCTGAGATAAGGAGGCGTATGTGAGAAGTGTCATAACTTTTTCACCATTCTCAGCAAAGATCTCGATCGTGGATTTATCCACAAAGATACGCAGGGAGATTTTCCTTGTGCCCGGAGCCGCTATCCTGGAATTGGAAATGCGGTCGAAATATTTAATCTTCACATCGGAACAGTTAGTGCGGTCAAGTGTGAGATAGCCGGTAGATGCATCGTAGCTTAATGATACTTTTCGTCCCTCCCCTACACATAGATTGAATCCTGCCACATCATCGCGAGCCACATCAATATTCGCCAGCATCTCATATTGGTTCTCCATAGCTGAAACCTGAGGAAGTCCGTATGTGCCGGCATTGTAGGTTTTATTGATCTTTATTTCTTTTCCACGTAACGATTCTATTGCCTTTACCGGAGTCTGACGCAGTCGCAATCCATCGGGAGTGGTAAAGAGAGAATAGTTGCGAGGAATCGACCATACTCCTTTGCCCCACTTCGATGGAGCTTGCGGAGCATAATCCCAATAATTCACCCAACCGAGTGTGACCACCTCATCATCTTTCGGAGAATCCCAGTTCTGGAATACCCGGGAGGCATAATAATCCATACCGTCATCAACATACAGGGGATAAGACTCCGGATTATCGGGAATGAACTTCTTTCCGTCGAAGTCACCTACAAAATATTGTTCACGAGCCCAGTTGATCGATACAAGGAGTACCCATTTCTTTTCCCCTGTCTCTTCAACGGTGACTTGGAAAAGGTCGGGACATTCCCATGAACGCATACTGTCGCCCATCGGGCCGAAGTCGCTTGTCCAAGTCCAGTGTTTGAGATCATCCGACTCATAGAAGGCTACTTTCTTTTCCAGAGCTTTTGCCACGGCCATAACCCATTTCCCTGTCGGGTCGTAACGAATCACGGTCGGGTCGCGGAATTCCGTACTCCAGATGTCAAGCACCGGGTTTTGGTCATAAAACTGATAGGTCTCCCCTCCGTCATGGCTGAACGCTACGGCCTGCGATTGTTTCTTGGAATCCTCATCAAAAAGAGTGAATACAGCCACCATCGCATCTTTTCCCCACCCGGCGGAGTTAAGGGTATCGACCACCACACTACCGGTAAATGCCGAAGTCTTGGGAGGCAGCCCTTTTATGGAATGATTGTTAAGTTCACGCCAATGCACGAGGTCGGAGGATTCGGCACCACCCCAACTATAAGCAAGATATTTTCCATCTCGCTTCACCAGCCCGCACGGGTCACCAATCCAGCGATGTGCCGGAGTGAAATGATATTGAGGACGATAAGGTTCTCGATAAAGCGTTGTGTCATTCTCTTTCACTGCAGCGAAAGAAGAAAATACAGAGCAAATCATTATGGCGCACAAGCCTGATGATTTGATAAGACGATTGTTGATAGATGTCATTTTTATACTACAAATAAATACTGGTAAAATTTTTACAAATTTAGCCAAACAAAGAGACTTGAACTATAAATTATGTAGCATAGGCTATCAACAATCGTCCATATTAAGACTACACCCAAAAAAAAGCCTCAATTCCCTTGAACATTTTTATCAGATTCTGTCCTTATTCAATAAAACCTGTTTCATCTGATTCTTTTATATCGGGATGAAGACCTCGGGCTACATCAATAAATAGTTTCACACGTGCCAATACCTCTCTTCCACGATTGCGCCACCATGATGTTCTGCACCCGGGGGTCTTGGCATTGAAGGCTATCGCCTCAATCCCAAGGTGTTTCGCCTGATACAAAGCTCTTTCGTTATGATATTCCTGGGAGATAATTACTATCGAATCCTGACAATACACATCCCGCATCTTCACCATGGAATTAAGGGTTCGGGTGCCGTCATAGTCAAGGACAATACGAGTAGAATCAACTCCCTGCTTCATCAGGGAGTCGCGCATTGCCACCGGCTCGTCAAATCCATTTTCAGTGTTGCGGTAATCACCACCGCTTACCACCAGCCAATCCACCTTGCCAGCCTTATACAACTCAGCACCGGCCTTGATTCTCTCATCAAAATAGAGACTTCTCCTGCCGGTCCAGATTGAGATCGGCGATGTGCCGAGAATAAGACCCACCTTACGATGAGGGATATCCTTCACCTCCTCATAGGTTTTACCTGTTGCATTCTTCGACACAAGAATATCGCACATTGCTAAGGCCGCGATGCATACCACTATTATAGCCAAGCTCCAAATTAAAATTTTACGCTTTTTCATTGTTGATTCATGCTTCAAAAAATAATAATAGTGCAATAGAAATAGGATAATCCTAAAGACCTTTCATCCAATCTGCGGGATGTGCGGCCAAGCATGGCAAACTCATCCCGGATTTCTTCTACAATTCTATTTGCGAGACGATGGAGATCAAGATCGATTACATTCTGCTGATTGTTGCGGAGAGCCTTATCAAGGATAGCGCGTATGTATTCTCGTGCGAATGGCGTATCATTGATAAACTCCTCATATAGATCAATTCCCTTCTCGCTCATATCGAGCACCAGATCCTGTGCCCGCTCCGAGAAGAGTTCACGGAGCACACCATAAGAATTGCCGCTTTTAATAGCCTCGTTGATGTTGCTGTCGGTCAGAATAAGATTATTTAGCGGACGAATCACCATGTCATGGTCGTCGAGGAATCCGCGATATGGTTCGTTGACAATATCAAGGATTTCGCGCAGGGATTTCTTTTCATCCTCTGCCGGAGCCTTTACATCTCCGATTCGTGAAGAGGATAGTTCGGAATCTTCATTTTCGAGAGTTATCGTACCCTCCTGAATCATCTGCAGACGCAGTTTGTTAAGATCCACACGGTCGAGAATCTCCATCGGGAGAGTCTCCTTCGTGTATTGCAGACGCGGATATAGTGTGCGAAGAAAAATATATTCGCGTTCAAGTTCGGGGTCGCAATATGTGAGCAACTGCGCCATGAAGCCGTAACTGCGGATATAACGGTTTACGAGCTTGCGGAATGTATCCTTATCATCATTGCTGAGCGGTGTCTCTCGTTCCTCTACTATCCCGCAACATTCAGACACGGCTGCCGCAACATTTTCCTCAACCATATATTTAACTACGAGATCTCGTTCGGTATCATTATAGATCTTGAACGCCTTGATGTCATCGATGAGGGAGTATAGACGTTGTGTATCTACTTCTCCGGTAAGGATTGTGGTCTGATAATATTTCTGGAATGCCTTTTGGACGGAGTCAGCATCGTTGCGGAAATCAATCACCATCGTATCCTCTTTCTTTACTCCTCCTTTGTCGTAACAGCGGTTTAGGCGAGAAAGAGTCTGGATACACTGTATGCCCCCGAGCATCTTATCCACAAACATAGTATGAAGGAGTTTCTGGTCAAAACCGGTCTGGAATTTATCAGCTACTATAAGGATGCGGTATTCCGGAGTATCAAATGCCTCAGCGATTTTGTTGTCTTTCAATCCCCAACCGTTCATACGGTCTTCAGTATATTTACTGCCGTCGGGAAGTTCCACTTCTCCTGAAAAAGCTACGAGAGTCTTAAGCTCATCGCCATATTCCTCATGAATAAGTTTGTCGAATATCTGCTTGTAGCGAACAGCCGAGGCGCGACTGTCGCTCACAAACATAGCCTTAGCCTTTCCCCCGATTTTATGGCGGGTATGCTGCATGAAATAGTTGAGGGCGAGGCGAGCTTTCAAAGTCATGTTCTGAGGCTCGGAATTGAGTTTCCTTAGAATCAATGATACAGATTTTTTTTCGCCATACAATTCCTCTTCCGGTTCGGAAGCCACTCCTTCTGTGGTCATTGCCATAGTAGGATGTGCGCTGTTCTTCTCGATGTATTCAAACATCGTCTTGTAGGTGGTATAATTTCGAAGCACATCAAGAATAAACTTCTCGTCGATAGCCTGCTTCATCGTATAGTAGTCGTGGGCCATATAGCCTTTTTCTGTCTTTTTCCCGAAAAGAGCGTAGGTCTTATCTTTTGGTGTTGCTGTAAATGCGAAATAGCTTATATGCTCCATCTGTTGGCGTTGGGTCTGCATATAAGCCATGAGAGCATCCATCTCATCCTCATATCCGGTGGCATCGGCATTTACCATTGCCTGATGAATGTCAGAATCTGTGGAGAGAGCAGCCACTATGTCTTTTGCGCTCTCATTGCCGACGGCAGTGTGTGCCTCATCGATGATGACCGCATAGTTGCGGTGTTTGTCGCGTTTCAGTTCGCTGAGGGCATAACTGAACTTCTGAACTGTACTGACTATTATACGGCCGCCTTCATTTATAGCCTTAGCGAGTTTCTTGGAACCGTGACGGATATCCTTCACGACCCCGGCTTCAGTGGCGAAGTTATTGACATCTTCGGCCATATTTACATTCAGCACGATACGGTCCGTCACCATAATTATCGAATCGAATACCGGCGTCTGATCCGGATTGACCATGTTGACAAGTTGGTGGGCGAGCCATGCCATAGACTTGGTCTTTCCGCTTCCGGCAGAGTGCTCGATAAGGTAGTTATGTCCCGGACCCTCGCCACCAACCCATTTCACGAGATTACGCACCACACGCAACTGATGATAGCGAGGGAAGATTGTTATGCTATTGCCGTTCTCCTTATAGTTTTTTATGAAATGGTCGATTATGTTGAGCAGCGAATCTGCCTGCCATATCTCCCGCCATAGGTAGCTCGTAGCATAGTCACCCGGTACTTGCGGATTGACCGAATCAACATTGAAGGGCAGAAACGACGTATCCTCCCCGTTGAGGAATGTTGTCATGAATGCGTAGTTATTATCGACAACGAAATGTACCAGCGCCGTGCGGAGCACCGGATTCTTTGGGTCGCGGTCATGGCGATACTGATAGATGCCGTTGGTGTAGTTCTGACCGGTACCCTCGTTTTTCAACTCGGCGGTGATGATTGGGAAACCGTTGAGTAGGATACATAAGTCTAACTCATTGTTCTTGTCAGCCTTGTCAACAGAATACTTCATCTGGCGCACCACTGCAAATCTGTTGGCGAGATAGAGTTCATGCAGCGCGGAGTCCTTACCGGCGAGTGTCGGCTTGGTCTGCATAAGCTTTATGGGAATACCCTGTATCTTCAATCCTTTACGCAGAATATCGACGAGCGAATGTCCGTTGTCGAGTTTTGAATTGTAATCCTTGATAACGGCTTCGAGAGCGGCGTCATCGCTTTTGAAACGCTTGATCATCCTTGCCCAAGTATCAGTCTGCGAGCGAAGGAACTGATAAAGCATATCGGGATCCACCCGACGCTTGATATCAAAATCACCGGGCTTTCGGGATATATAGAGAGGCGAAGCTAACAGGGATGCCTCGATATGTTCTTCAAATTTGGTCTCGTTGTCTATATTCATAGATTCATTCTTTTTCGTCGGAATAATAGGTGTCGATGATTCTCTGAAGGTCCTTTTCGGAAGGAAGTATATCATTCAGACGCTTGCCGAGTTTGTATTCAGCCACTCCGAGTGGCTGAGTCATACCTCTAAACGACCATTCCACCATGGTATTGTCTTTTGACTTGCAGATGAGTAATCCGATGGAAGGATTGTCATCTTCTTGTCGTAGCAGCTCATCGGCGGCTGATACATAAAAGTTCAACTTTCCGACAAACTCCGGCATGAATGGAACTACCTTTAACTCACAAACTATAAATGCCTTGATCTTGTAGTTGTAGAAGATCATATCAGGCATGAAGACTTGTCCGCTCGGCATTTTCAGTTCCATCTGTCTGCCTACGTATGCAAAGCCCTGTCCTAATTCGAGAAGAAAACGGGTGATATCCTTTGCGAGAGCATCTTCAAGATCCCTTTCGGAAGTGATTTTACTATCAAGGAAACTTAGGTCGTATGGACTCTTCAGGATATCCTTGGCAAGTCCGCTGTAAGGAGCTGGGAGTTTCTCATCGAAGTTAGTGACGGCTTTCCCCTGTTTCTTGTATAGGTCATCGTCGATCTCTGCCTCCAGTTCCAAACGGCTCCAACCGTTTTCTATTGTTTTGTCTATATAGAACAGAGCTTCCTTGACGGATTTACAGTGTGTGAAGATATAGACATGATGTTTCCATGGTACTTGACCAAAATCCATAGGCATTCCGAAATCGTCACCAACTTGGTAACAATGCTGCCATTTGAAATCTTCACCAACCTGGTGAAGATTTTCAACATCTTGATTATAAAACTCATACCATCGTTTAGTATAGCGTATATTGGCGGCTGAGAATCCTGTCTGCTCCGGAAATTCAGCTTTCAAATCGAGGCTTAGGCAGTCGAAGAATGCACTGCCGTATTTAGCATGTTTGTATAATTCGGAGACGTCACGGCCCATCGTCCAGTAGAATTCGAGCATTTCGGTATTCACCTTTACCGCAGCCTTGATCTGGGAACGACGGAACCGTTCCTTCAGATCTTTAAGAAGATTTGCATACTCCTTACCGGATACTATGGCATCACGCTTCACGAATGCCGGTTTTTTATCGTTTTTTTCCATGGCGATGAGTTTTAGATTACTTTTCTTTTACCGGTCACAACCTCGGAAATAATTGATTGACGCAATTCTTTGAGAGTATCGCGCTTCTTTATTAACTTGGCTTTCAAACCATCAATCTCTGCACATCTCTTGTCAAGAAAGTCTGCGATTGCCTGCTGCTCGGTGGGAGGAGGGAATAGTATTGGCGCATTTGAGAGTTTCTCCTTCGTAAGATGAGCTATACTTACCTGACTGACAATAGACCAAAAATAATTGTTTTTGGAGAGACAAAACAGCCAATACATGAAAAATCTGGAACTCCCTATATTTAAAGATACTTTATGGACTGAATTTTGTATATAATGCGGTGTATTATTGCCAGTCCATATTGCTACCTTTCCGATCTCTCCACCCTCATTAACCACAATATCATTATTATGTAGTTCATATAATTCTTTTTCAGAAACATTAAACCACATTTCTTCGACTTCATTTAAATCGAGTTTAAGCCATCCGATATTTCTTGATTTTAAATATTTTTCTTTAGTATATAATGTTTCTTGACCTTTAGGACACTCTGACATGAGCATTTTTCCTAATGTAATGGTTGCTTTATGTTTTAGTCGGCAACTATCCCAATGCTCAGGAATCTCCCCAATCCAATCAATACCGGAGGGACGAAGTGGCGCGTCAGGATTGAGACCATGAGTGACGACACGCGAAATCTCACTCTGTTTCAGTTCATCAATCAACTCAATCTCCCGGTTAACCTTAATAATTGCCGCATCAATCTCTCCACACTTCTCATCAAGCCACGCCGCTATCGCCTCCTGCTCCGTAAGAGGAGGCATCACCCAATATACTTGACTCAAATATGAGTTGTTGATTATCGGAAGTGTTGTATAAGAGGCATTATCTCTAACTCGTTTAGAATCTTGGCAAAGATAATAGAAATAGAACTTAGAACAGACATTCTTGGGAATTAGTGCAGTAATTTGCTGGTTACTATAACCTTCTACTTCGGCATATCCAAGTTTCCCAGCAGTTGCTCCTATTCCTACAAATATCAATGACCTCTTGGGGTATACAGAAATACCTTCTTGATCAATTAAAATTTTAGATAGTTTTCTTTCAGCAGAAATAAGGATTGATCCAGTTGATTCAATATCAGAAGGTGTAAACCAATTAATCTCATCGTCATTAATAGGCTTATCAAATCCTTTAGGCGTAGTACCCGTTTTAAGAAAAAAGCAATCCTTAATTCTACACATATTCCAATGGCTCGGAATCTCTCCAATCCAATCAATGCCGGAGGGCTTATATGAATCGTAACGCTGTTTCATTGTGCCTCCTCCCATTCTTTTCTTACCTTTTCCACTTCGGCAATAAGTTGCTGTTCGCTTGGTAGATAGAGTTGATATTTTGATGCCACAATGGTGTTGTTATCGGCAGGGAGAGTCATCTTGACAAGTGTATCGTTCTTGGCAGTACACAGCAATATACCGATTGTCGGATTTTCATCCGGCAATTTTTCAACGCGATCATAATAGTTCACGTACATTTGCAATTGGCCCAAATCCTGATGAGTCACCTCTCCGGTCTTCAATTCGAAGATGACAAATCTACGAGCCAAGCGATTATAAAACACCAAGTCGATAAAAAACTCATCGTCTTCTATCTGAATGCGCTTCTGTCGCGCTACAAATGTGAATCCGTTGCCAAGTTCAAGAATAAATTCCTGAAGATGATTTATGAGTTCCGTTTCAAGATCGCTCTCATAATAGTGAGCTTTCTTTTCCAGTCCGAGAAACTCAAGCACCATCGGATCCTTGACAATCTCCTCAGGCGCTTCCGGCAATTTCTCTTTACGGGCCATAGCTAAAACGGCTTCCTTATCATTGCTTAGAAGCAGACGCTCGTAAAGCATCGAATTTATCTGTCGTTGCATCTGACGGGCTGTCCAGCAATTATTGGCAGCTTCCAACTCGTAATATTCACGTTTATCTTTGTCAGTTATTTGAATTAAAGTGCGATACTGAGTCCAATTGAATTGCGAACGCAGTGCGTTCGCAATTGGATATTCAATATAAAACTGACGAGCTTGCTCTAATTGCCGCACACCGAATCCACTTCCATATTCAGGCTCAATTTCTTTTGCAAGGTTCTTTATCAGTCCTTTGCCATACTCTGCTCGGGTCTTTCCACCCTGTTCCTCCTCAACGATACGACGGCCTATATGCCAATACATCTGTACACGGCAAAAATCTACTGAACGGACAGCATTAGTCCGCGCAGAATCAATTATATGGCGTATTTCTTTTACTAATTCTTTCATTGTGCTTCGGAGATTAGAGATTGAAGTGCGGAGGTCGTATCGGCTTCGAGTGCCATGAGGTCGGCAAGGATTTCACTGCTGTCGCGTAATGGCGTATATCGATAGAACAGACGTGTGAGCGGGAACTCACAACCTACTTTATCTTTCGACGTGTCGCGCCATGCATCGGGCACAAACGGTAATACCTCTCTCCGGATATATTCATCTATATCCTCTTTCATCGGTATGGTCTCGGTATCCGTCAGAGCAGGATCAATTACCTTTCCGCTCTTTGAGTCACCCGGAATCGCATATACTTCAGGAGCCTCGGAATCAGTATCGCCTAAAGTGCGAATCAATTTTACCATTGCCTGTGTTGGTTTCTTGGGGTGAATACGTTTCAACTCCTCAAAAACCTCCTCATCCGTAATTCTCTCTTTCGGGAACGACATGGCCGCGATCTTCTCCAGCAACTCCATATCCGTTTTCTTTACCTTTGGGGCTTTGGCGGCCTCTGCTGCTTTCTTAGCAATGTCGGTATAATAGAGACGTAAGGGACGGTAGATTGTCACTGTGGTGTAGAGGAAATCCTCTATATCCATAAGGCGTGCCACTTTCACCTCCTCATTATCTGGAAGAGCGGCATCCTTAAAGTCACCATATATTCCTAATATCTCATCAATGGCATCATCAGGGATTTCATAACGTTTCTTCCCCAAGCTGCGCTGAAGCAATTTGGCATAACGAGGGTGAGTGGCATCAACCATCAACACCTTTCCCCGATGTTCCGCCGGCTTATTATTATCAAGAATCCAAAGATAAGTGGAAATATCAGTTCCATAAAAAAGATTTTTTGGCAATGCTATGATTGCATCCAAAAGATCGCGATCCATAAGGCTCTTTCGAATCTCGCTCCATCCGCTACCGGCTGATCCGTTGAAGAGCGGAGATCCATTGAGCACAATGCCGATACGAGAACCGGCCGGATCCATCTTGCTTATCATGTGAAGCAGGAAAAGCAGCGAACCATCGGAAGTGGATGGCAGACCGACCGAGAAACGACCGTCACTCTGGGCTGCCTCCTCCTTCACCTTTCCCTCGATTTTCTTCCAATCCACACCGAATGGCGGGTTGGCAAGCATATATCCGAAATGTTCTCCGGGAAACCGGTCATTGGCAAGTGTATCTCCGAGAGCTATGTTACGATCTTTATCAAGGTCTCCTTTTATCAAAAGGTCTGATTTGCATATTGCGTATGTCTTTTCATTCAGTTCCTGGCCGAATAAAAAGACTTTCATATCCTTACGATCAGTCATCGACTGAAGATAGCGTTTACCTTCGGTGAGCATTCCGCCCGTGCCACAACAAGGATCGTAAATCTGGAAATGTTTCCCGAGAGTATTGACTTCCGCTTCCCTACCATACATGACAAGAGAAACAAGCAGACGCACCACTTCACGCGGAGTGTAAAACTGACCGGCTTTAGTGTTGGTCGTTTCTTTTGATTTGCGAATGATGATTTCAAAGATAGTGCCCATCATCGCATTATCCACCTTTTCTGGATGGAGGTCAGCGTTATTTACAAAACTTTCTGTCACCTGAAAGAGCAGATCGTTACGGTCAAGACGGGAATAGATTCGGGTAATGTCGCCGTTCTCTCCATCCTCTTGTGTAAAAGCAAGAAGGATATCACGCACATTCTTGGTAAATCCGTCAAGATAAGTCTTGAAATTATCGGCAAGCATTTTGGGCTGTGCCAGCAGTTTGTTAAGCGACAGACCGGAGGTGTTGAAGAAAGTCAACCCGTTACGTCGCATAAGGGCCATAAGCATCACTTCTTTCTTATCCTCCGGAAAACTCCGGTATTGATCATACAATTCATCATATCTATCTTGCAACACGCAATCAAGGCGACGAAGAAGTGTAAATGGAAGAATCACGTTCTCCACCTCTGTATCATCATAAACACCCCGGATTATCTCCTTGATGTTCCAAATCATTCCGGCAAGTTCCTGTTCTGTCATATCTTGATATAAGCTATTAATTCAATTTATATTGTAAAGGTATATAAAAAACGGAGATTTTTTACGCCCGGTATATAAGAAAGTCAAGCC
>CAMWUJ010000049.1 GCA_947177405.1 uncultured Porphyromonadaceae bacterium
CCTGTCTTTATTTTCAAATTAGTATCCCCTGTCCTCCTGTTCTCCTGTCTTTATTTTCAAATTAGTATCTCCCGTCCTCCCGTTCTAATTTGAGAATGAAAATTTTCTCCATATCCTTAATTGCTTCCACTGTGATTGAACATTGAAACCCTACGAGTGTTCTATTAAATAAGGGAAGCCGCCCGATCCGGCTTCTGATCATTCAAAATAAAATTATGGAAGAGACTAAAGTTACTAATGCAGAACACACCGAAAACGGCCACCGCGCCGGTTTCGTCAATATCGTCGGCAACCCTAATGTCGGCAAATCCACTCTTATGAACGACCTCGTGGGCGAACGCATCTCGATCATCACATCCAAGGCGCAGACCACACGACACCGCATAATGGGTATTGTAAATACTCCTGAATATCAGATCGTTTATTCTGATACCCCCGGCGTGCTCAAGCCTAAATACAAGCTTCAGGAATCTATGCTCGGTTTCTCGGAAGGTGCTCTCACCGATGCCGATATCCTCCTTTATGTCACCGACGTGGTGGAAGATCCCGAGAAGAACAAGGAATTTCTCGACCGCGTGGCTGCCGAGAAGATCCCGGTGCTCTTAGTGATCAACAAGGTTGACCTTCTCAAAGATAATTCACAACTTGAAGCCCTGGTGGATGCTTGGCATAAACGCCTCCCCAACGCAGAGATTTTCCCCACCAGCGCTATTGAGAATTTCAACGTGGTGAATCTCAAAAACCGTATCGTGGAGCTCCTCCCGCCCTCTCCCCCATTCTTCGGCAAAGACGCACTGACCGACAAGCCGGCACGCTTCTTCGTAACTGAAATTATCCGCGAGAAACTCCTGCTTAATTATGACAAGGAGATACCTTACAGCACTGAGGTGATCGTGGAGAAATTCGAAGAGAAAGAGACCGCAATCCATATCATGACAGTGATATATGTGGAACGCGACTCCCAGAAAGGTATCATCATCGGCAAGGGCGGCGAGAAGATCAAGAAGGTCGGCATCGAAGCCCGTCAGGACATCGAGAAATTCTTCGGCAAGAAAGTGCATCTCGAAATCTTCGTGAAAGTGGAGAAAGACTGGCGCAACCGTGAGAACAAGCTCCGCCAGTTTGGATATATGGAATAATCATTTGAAAAAGTAAAAATCTGCCGGAACACGTTTCCGGCAGTCTATTATATAAACCAAGGCTTCCTTTCAGGAATAAGTCAAGCCCGTTAACGGCGAAGCTGACCTGAAAGGGGGGTACCTAAAATTTAATGATATGAGCAAATTAATTGCAATTGTAGGACGGCCGAATGTGGGCAAATCCACCCTCTTCAACCGCTTGACGCAGTCGCGCAGCGCGATCGTTGACGACACTGCCGGCACAACACGCGACCGCCAGTATGGCAAGGTGGACTGGTGCGGACAGGAATTCTCAATCGTCGATACAGGCGGTTGGGTGGTGAATTCTGATGATATCTTCGAGGAAGAGATCAACAAACAGGTTGAGATCGCCATCGAGGAAGCTGATGTGATCCTTTTCGTGGTGGATGCATCTACGGGTCCCACCGATCTCGACGACAAGGTGGCCGCGATCCTGCGCCGTTCCAAGAAACCGGTGATTGTGGTGGCAAACAAGGAAGACCGTGGCGACGCCCGCTATAATATCCCCGAATTCTATAAGCTCGGCTTAGGAGATCCTATCGGTGTCTCTTCGGCCAACGGATCCGGCACCGGTGAACTTCTCGACGAGATAGTGAAGGATATGCCCGACAAGGAGAATGATGAAGAGACAGAGGAGAATGTGGCCAAATTCGCTATCGTGGGCCGTCCGAACGCCGGGAAATCCTCCCTTATCAATGCCTTTATCGGTGAAGACCGACACATCGTGACCGATATCGCCGGCACAACACGCGACTCCATTTATCACCGTTACAATAAATTCGGTTTCGATTTCTATCTCGTGGATACTGCCGGAATACGCAAGAAGCAGAAGGTGAACGAGGATATAGAGTATTATTCCGTGATTCGATCCATCCGCGCTATCGAAGCCTCCGACGTCTGCATCCTCATGATTGATGCCACACGAGGAATCGAAGGACAGGACGCCAACATTTTCTCCCTGATTCAGAAGAATAAAAAGGGATTGGTGGTCTGCGTGAATAAATGGGATATCGTGGAAGATAAGAGCCTCAACGCACAGAAGCGTTTCGAAGATGCGATACGTAATAAATTTGCACCTTTTACGGATTTCCCCATAATATTCACATCAGCGCTCACCAAGCAGCGTATCCACAAGGTGTTGGAAACTGCCGTGCATGTATATGAGAATCGCAAGAGGATAATCCCCACCTCGCAGCTCAATACATATATGCTTGAGCAGATTGCGATCACACCCCCGCCAAGCAATAAGGGTAAATTTGTGAAAATAAAATATATCACAATGCTCAAGGATGCAGTGATACCCACATTCGTATTCTTCTGCAACCTTCCGCAATGGGTCAAGGAGCCCTACCGTCGCTTCCTTGAAAATAAGATCCGCGACCACTGGGATTTCACCGGCACGCCGATCCAGATCTTCATGCGTGAGAAATAAGACAGGAGATCCATTTCCGGGAATTAAGACAGGAGAACAGGAGAGACGGGAGTTGCACCCCTTGTCCTCCCGTTCTCCTGTCAAAATATTTTCATCCGAACAAATCGGAATGAGTTCCGGTATCTATCAAAAGAAGAATCAGGTCTTTATCATTCTGGTACCAAACCAACAGCCAATATGATAAGATATGACATTCCCAATTACCCTTAAATTTACCGGAAAGCTTATGCGCCTTATACTCAGGTGGTAGAGTCTCTCCTCGCTCAAGCATTTTCAAAACTTCGCGTAGTTTTTCAACGTCCAAGCCTCTTTTAAAGCATTTCTTTAGAGACTTCTTAAACTTATTGGAATATATGATATTGAACGTCATATATCAAGCACCTGCTTAAACATATCATCTACACTATCAGCATAGTGTACTCTTCCGGCTTTGACATCTTCAATAGCCTCATCCAGACCACATTCCTTTAGCTTGGAAGGTTTTGCAATACTCACACCTTCAATGGCATTAAGAATCTTCTTAAGATGCGGGAGTATGGATTTATCTTCTATATTGATTGTAATCTGTGTCATAATTAATTCCCTTATCTCTACAAAGTTAATAAAATTAGTTTAGATGGGAATGTTTCTCCGAATAAAAATTTCATAGGAACTTCCCATATAATATGTTAAGATCTCCAATAGTTCCGCACCACTAACATTCCCGATAACTCCGACAGGATATCTTCATCTGAAAATAAGACGGGGGAACGGGAGGACTGAAGATCCCCCAACCCTGGAAGGGTTGGGGAGTGACACATCTATAATATGATGCTATTTCGCATCCCACCCTTTTTTACTGCGGAAGCTTGGAAGCTCCCGCCCCCTTTTCAGCACATGGGTTCTCCCGTTCTACTGTCAATAAATTATTCCCATGTCCTCCTGTTCTACTGTCAATAATATTATCTCCTGTCTATTAGATATTTATCTCCTGTCTCTAAGAGATTTCTTGTTTTATCTTCCATCCCTCTATGCAGCGTGTCCTGGATGAGAAAGCCACACCGATAAGGATAATCTCACGATCTCCTGTCTGCCAGGGCCGAAAATATTTCTTCTCCTCTATCTGAAGGAGAGCTTCCTCGGCGGAATGATCGTATTTCAACTCAATGATATACAGATATTCATCGGTATCAATAGTGATATCTATACTGCCGTCGGAAGTATGTACCTCAGTCTTGGCATCCAGTCCGATGATATGAGTCAAGAGGAAGAAAGCGTTGTGGAAATTATTCTCATTATCCAGCTTCATCTTATAGTCGATTCCGGCAAAGAAAGTCTGCATCGCACGCATGGCCTTCTCAGGATCACCCTCCATGAATCCATCGATAATTTCATCCACAGCCATATTGGATGTGCCGGTACGTGTCTCTACATAATATGGAAGAAGCACCCGGTAAAATCCCTCCTTAACTTCGTTGTTCGGTATGCCGAGCTGATATTTCCTTATTCTCGGTTTAAATTTCTTTATGGTGAGATAGCCCGTTTGATAAAGGAGTGCGACAGGATCAGGGTTAAGGAGATCGAGACCCTTAAGATCATCCTCCCTCACATTCCTATTGAACATTGATTCCAGATCCGCATTTACATTTTTCAGAGACTCTGCCAAGAGAGTAGGCAGACCCGTAGCGTTCCAATAGTTTCCTATATTGGATTTGCTAAGCGCACTGAGCAACGACCATGGATTATAGATATCACTTCCATTGGCGGCGAAACGATATCCGTCATAATTCCTTTTCAATTCCTTCAGCCCCTTTTCATAAGTGATCGACATCTGCTGTGCCAGACGGGAGATTCCATCGTGGAAATATTCCTTAAGCTCCTCCTCCGTGATTCCGCAAATATCGGCATAGGTATTGTCGAAAGTGATGTCATTAAGGTTATTAAGGTCGGAAAATACACTCAGCTTGCTAAACCGACTCACACCCGTTAGGAATACAAGCCGGATATGTTCGGCAGAACTCTTGAAATTGGAATAGAGGGATGCGAGTCCGGCACGATAATGCTCGAAATTATCCTTCTTGTTAAGATTTCCCACAAGAGGCTTATCATATTCATCCACAAGAATCACAACCTTGCGCCCCGTCTTTTCATGGGCGGTCTCTATAATATTTTGGAATCGTTGTGAATAGGATTCCGCAATCACTTCAACTCCATATTCTCTTTCCCATCTTCCAAACAGATTATCTAATACTCCTCCCAATTTCCCTTGCTCGGCATAACGGTCGGTATTCAGGTCAAGACGCAACACGGGATAAGCCTCCCAATTCCAATCGGTGGAATCTATATAAAGTCCCTTGAACAGTTCTCTCCTCCCTTCGAAGAAATATCGGAGCGTGGAGAGAAAAAGGGATTTCCCGAACCGCCGCGGTCGTGCAAGAAAATAATACTTGCTGTCGGAGTTTACGATTTTATATACATACTCCGTCTTATCCACATAAATAGCACTACCCTCACGCAGCACACTGAAATCCTGCTGCCCGATGGCATAGCCGCTCATTTTTTTCGGTATCGTGTTCATAATCTTTTCTTTTCAGCAAAGATAATACATTCAGAAAGATTTCACAACATCTCAAGGGAGTTTGGATCTCCAATAGAGAGGATTGTCCGGTTCTAAAGAGCAAGGTATTCCTTCTTGCCGGTGGTGTCGGGATTTTCCACATTATTTATTTCCACCGACATCAGCACCACTTCCTCGGGTTGCAACCCGATCTGGATGCAACGGCGCCCGAAGAGCGCGTCGGCAGTAGTGGCATATTGGGCCGATCCTCCTTTCTTCATCCGGGTATATACCCGGACCATCACCTCCGGCATCGTCGGCCCTCCCACTTTCAAGGTCTGCGACGCCGGCATCTCAAGATTGCGTCCGCTCTCAAGAATATAATTCAGAGTGGCGAATACTATATCCCCTCTCCTGATGGAATCGCCCGTGCCCGGATTGGCATCCGACACATAAAGGTCGTCGGCAAGCTTCTTCATCTTCAGACGCTTAGCCTCCGCAGGAAGAGCCAGATGCATATTGGCCACAATCTCCTTTCTCTTCTTCAGGTCGAGTTGCTTTATCACCTCCCGAAACTGCTTCTCCACGGGAGTCTCGAGAAGCACCTCATCATTCTCCAGCGTATAGGCAATGCTCTGATAAAGGAGCGAACGGTCGAAAGTCATCCCATATACCCGCTCATAATTATATAGGGCCAAGGCAAGCTCCACCCCCTTCTGGAGACCACGGTTATAGGTGTCGTTAACCTCCTCCACGGCATTGAGGCCATCCTTGAGACCCTTCAGATAGCGCTCACGCTCACGCGTGGTGAGCATGGCGGTGTCTTGTTTGGAGGCCGCAAAATATTCAGCACCCTCGAAAAGACCATAATAATACACCAGCGAATCAGCCAGCGAAGGCTTCCCCAAACCTCCCAGCGGCGAGGGGGGCTGCTTACCGCAAGAGCTTAAAAGCGCACCTAAGATCATTATACTCCAGAATCCTTTCTTCATTTTCCTTTATCATTGAGGGTCATACACATGGTCAGGGAATGGTGACGGCCGTCCCGATGGTATCAGTCTCAATCACACCGGGAGCTATCGACTCCTCTCCTACCACCACTTCTATCGTCTCCCCCGTAGGCTCGACATCGCGCATGGTGCGTCCCTTACAGGAGACCATGCCTAAAACCACAGCAACCGCTGCGACAAATGTCGCGGCGGTCGCCTTTATATGTTGCATTTTCATTTCAATATAATTGCTTGATCATTACTCGGGATTAACCTCGATTAATTCTACTTCAAACACAAGATCCTGATTGGGGCCGATCTGTCCGCCCGCACCTGCCGGACCATAAGCAAGCGCGCTGGGGATATAGAACACAGTCTTCCCTCCCTCCTTCATCAGCTGAAGGCCTTCGGTCCAACCCCGTATCACTCCATTGAGAGGGAATGTGATCGGTTCGCCGCGCTCCACGGAGCTGTCAAAAACAGTGCCGTCGGGAAGCGTACCGGTGTAATGCACCTTTACATTATCCGCTGCTGTGGGGCTCTTCCCTTCGCCGTTCTTAAGTACCATGTATCTCAAGCCCGAAGGTGTGGTATATACTGCGGTATCGGCAATCTGTTTCTCTTTACCCTTGAGGGCAGTGAATACTGAATCAGATACAGCTTTCTGTTTATCGGTAAGCACAGGTGCCGGTTGATATTCATCATCAGCAGCCATTGTCTCTACTGCCGAATCTGCATCGGCCGACTTGCTCTCTCCCTTACAGCCTGCTAAGCCAAAGGCTCCGAGCGCGATCACGCCAAGAGCCAGATATTTAATTTTCATTCTTACTTCAGTTCTATTTATTTCTTATTAACCTTGATAAGTTCAACCTCAAAGATAAGTGTGGAATGAGGTGGAATCACCTGAGGCACGCCCTGTGCACCGTATGCGAGGTCGCTCGGGATGAAGAATGTATATTTGGCACCCTCCTTCATGAGCTGAACGCCTTCGGTCCATCCCGGTATCACACGGTTCAAGGGGAAGGTGGCGGGTTCGCCACGGTTAACCGAACTGTCGAATACAGTGCCGTCAAGAAGCTTACCGGTATAATGCACGGTCACCTCATCCTCGGCTGTAGGCTGTGCCCCTTCGCCTTCCTTCTCCACGATATACTGCAGACCGGTGGATGTAACCTTCACTTCATCCTTCTTCTTATTTTCCTCAAGGAATTTCTCTCCTGCCTCGCGGGCAGCGGCTTCTGCCTTCTTGGCCAGATCCTCAAGATATTCATTGATGAGCTTCTGGGCTTCTTCAAGAGGCATCTCGGGAGTACCACCGTCGAAAGCAACCTTCACACCATCCTTAAAACTCTCTGAATTGATTTCCTTAACACCCATGGCCTGCAACTGCTTACCCATTGCAAGACCCCAGGCATAACTTAATTTATCCATTGTCTTTTATAATTTTAGTAATTTCTATTTTTTATTCTTTTATTAGTATAACGCTTTATATCCCTCTTTTGTCTTTTCCATAATGAAAATACACCCCAAATTTAAATATTATTGACACTTTCAGACAGTAGCACCAAAAAATTAAGACAGGGGAACGGGAGGATATATCTATAACCCCAAACCCTGGCAGGGTTGCCGTTAAAATCATAATAAATGTTAATTCCCGTAAGGTTATGAGAAAAATATTGCTATCTTTGTCTGTAAATAAAAAATCTGACAAACATGAAAAAAATTCTCTTGGCCTCGGCTGCCCTTCTGGCTGCCCCTCTGGCTCACGCCACTTATTTCGAAGCTCCTCTTTGTGACGATCCGAAAATCGAAAATCCCGATTCTACCGGTTTCACTTTCACCGATGTAATCCTTATCCCCACCACTCCGGTGAAAGACCAGAACAAATCAGGAACTTGCTGGGCCTTCTCCGGCCTCTCCACTTTGGAAGACAATGTGCTAAAGAATTCCGGTAAAGAGATCGACCTCTCTGAAATGTGGGTTGTCAGAAACGCATATATCGACAAAGCAAAGAAATATATGCGAATGAACGGCAAGATTAACTTCGCCCAGGGAGGGTCGTTCGCTGATGTGCTTGAAATGACACGCCTTTATGGCGCTGTGCCCGAAGAGGCTTATTCCGGCCTCAACTATGGCGAGGCAAAACATTCGCATTATGAAATGGCCGAGGCCCTTCAGGCTTATCTCGACGCCATACTTGCCCGAGGAATGAAAAACGGTAAGCTATCCTCCGCTTGGCTCCCCGGTTTCATCGGTATCCTTGACGCATATCTGGGCAAAGCTCCCGAAAATTTCACCTACAATGGCAAAAACTATACCCCGAAATCGTTCGCAAAGGAGATGGGGATTGTGCCTGAGGATTTTGAAATTTATACCAGCTATACCCACCATCCTTTCTATGAGGAGTTCGTGCTCGAAATCCCTGACAACTGGATCTGGAGCTCATGCCGCAACGTGCCGATGGAGGAGCTGCAGGCTGTCTGCGACAATGCCCTCGAGAACGGATACTCCGTGATGTGGGCCGCCGATGTATCGGAAGGCGGTTTCAAATGGAGAAAGGGCTATGCCGTGCTCCCCGACGACAAGGACCAGAAAGATATGACCGACACCGAACTCGCCCGCTGGGTGAAGCTCGACGACAAGGACCGCGATAATGCCAAGTATGATATAAAGGGTCCGGTGAAGGAGAAGAAAGTGACACAGGAATCTCGTCAGACCACCTTCGACAACTACGAGACCACCGACGACCATGGAATGGTGATCGTCGGAACAGCTACCGACCAGGAAGGTAACAAATATTACAAAGTGAAGAATTCCTGGGACACCAACCAGATCTACGATGGATTCTTCTATGTCTCGGTGCCTTATTTCCTTGAAAAGACTCTCAATATCGGAGTGCACAAGAATGCCGTTCCCAAGGATATAGCAAAGAAATTCAAATAATGATAGACTATGAATAACTTCCGCTCCCTATTTTTGTTAAAAAAACAGGGAGCGGATTATTCATAACAACAGATTATTCTTAAACAAGAAATATGCAGGTAAAAGCAAAAAAGCAACTCGGCCAGCACTTCCTCAAGGATGAAGATATAGCCCGACGCATAGCCGGAACAATCTCGGCCGTCGATCTTCCGGAGGAAGCCCGCAAATGGGCCGACATCCCTATCCTCGAGATTGGCCCCGGCATGGGAGTGCTCACCAAATATCTGATGGATACCGGCCGTCCCCTTAAAGCTGTGGAGCTCGACTCGGAATCAGTGATGTTCCTCTCCAAAGTATATCCCTCTCTCGACGTGATAGAGGGCGACTTCCTGAAGATGAATCTTGATGAGGTGTATCCCTCCGACTTCGCACTCATCGGCAATTACCCCTACAACATCTCATCGCAGATATTCTTCAAGGTGCTCGATTATAAGGATCGTATTCCGGTAGTGGCCGGGATGTTGCAGAAAGAGGTTGCCGAGCGGATATGCAGCGGTCCGGGATCGAAAGCCTACGGCATCCTGTCGGTCCTGCTTCAGGCATGGTACGACTGCCGCTATCTCTTCGATGTGGAACCCTTCGTGTTCGCGCCGCCACCAAAGGTGAGGAGCGGAGTGCTGCTGCTCACACGCAATTCCCGCACCGACCTTGGCTGCGACCCCGTGCTTTTCAAAAACGTGGTGAAGCAATCATTCGGGATGCGCCGCAAGACCTTGCGCAATTCATTAGCCTCCATGATCCGTCCCGGATCCGAGGCCGCCTCGCTTGAAGTACTGTCGCAGCGTCCAGAACGCCTCTCGGTGGAGCAATTCATCGATCTGACCAACGCCATAGCCGCCTCAAGATGATTCGCTGTCATCCGCAGTACGGCTCTCCCCGTTAAGCTTCTTATATTCCGAAGGAGTCATACCCATCACCTTGCGGAAGGCCGCCACAAAACTGGTGGTGGTGCGGAAGCCCAATTCCTGGTGGATAGCCTTGATGGTAAGATTTCCGAAATGATCATGATCCGTGAGGCGGTGACATGCCTCGCGGATTCTATATTCATTAAGGTAGGTCTTGAAAGTCTTGCCACACATATCGTTGATCACCTTCGAGACATACTTTGTATTTGAATTGACCGACTTGGCAAGCATCGCCAGATTGAAATCCTCACGGCTGATCAGGTTCACATTCTCCATCACAAGATTGATTTTCTCCAGAAGTGTCTTCTGCTGCTCATACGATAATATCGAACTATTCGCCCCCTCCTTTTCTATGCTCTCCACATCCTCAGCATCCTTCTGATTCGCTCCGTTATCCCCGGAGACACCGGGTTCTTTTTCCGGTTCCGTCTCTTTCGAATCCTCGTTATCCTCCCCCGATCCCTGATGCTGATCGCTTCTTGAATTTCCGGAAGCCATCATTATGAATTCACTTGAATCGAGAAGAGTCTGCTGATGACGGGCCAGCTTATGAATCGCCACAGCACCGAAAGCCAATATTCCCAAGAGCACGATGATGATGCAGATAAGGAAAAACGACTGATTGAACGGTCTCCCCACCAGCTCCGCGTTCTGATTTTTCTCAAAGGTATCGAGACGCTTGTCGGCCGGTGCCACATCCATTCCGTCATAGGTCGAGTCGGTTACCATGTTATACCTCTCCCTGTATTTGCGGGCCTGCACACTGTCGCCGATCTGTTTGTATGCCACATAAAGGGTGCGGAGGGCGAATATCTCCTGCGGGCGACTTCCTCCCTTCTTGATTTCGTCCAGACCCTGATGATAGGTCTCTATCGCCTCCTCATATCTCTTGGTTTTGTAAAGGATATCTCCGGCAGCCATAAGTGCCGCTCCTATAGTCTCCGGCCCCAAATGATTATCTTCGGCGCATCTTCTCGCCTTGTCAAGATAATGGAGAGCCAATACCGGATCATTCTCCAGATATAGCACCGTCGCCTTATTATAGAAAACATCAAACTCAGCCTTCGGATCATTCGTCGGAAGAAGATGCTCCTCTATCTCGAGCCATTTACGCGCCGGAGCCACTTCACCCTTCTGGGCATATTTCCTCAGCAGACATCCCGCGAATTTTGAAAGAAGCACATGATTGTTCTCCTTCTCCGCCAGGTCGTAGCCACGCTTGTAATATTTGATGGCGTCATCCGTATTATCGGTCATGTCGCATATCGTCCCCAAGTTTCCGATACAGATTGCCTCTGCCGCCCGGTCTTTCTCCTTGACAGCAATCGAGAGTGCCTGCTCAAACATGGATCGGGCCTCCGGGAATTTGTTGGAGCTCATATATACGCGCGCGTCCTCTATCTTCTGCCAGAGCGGAGATCTCCCCTCCTGAGCCGACAGAGGCTGGCTGAAAGAAGCGATACAAAGAATCGCAACCATCAAAACCGCGAATTTCCCTAAATATGGATTTCCTGACACAACTGACAAATTTTAGGATATGTGGAATATTTCTTTACAAAATTACAAATTTTAACAGGAAATAATCTCTCTTTTTCATCTTTCGAACCCGTTTTGAGCCATTATTAATTCCATTTTCCGCGAAAATGAAGTTAATCAAACGGTAAAAATTAGGAACGCGATGAAGTTAAATCTAAATTTGCAATAGAGACAACTAACTCCATTAATATTTTTTATTTCCTAAATTTTAAGCGAATGAGAAAAGGACTAACTTTAATTGCCTGCACCGCGGCTATTGTCGGGTTGAGCAATGTCGGATGGGCAGCCCCGCCGTCGGCAGGCAGCGCGAGAAACGGATCTCCGCAAAAGGCTCCTGACGCCACTCTTCCTTATTACAATGACTTCAACGAAGGGGAGTCATCGTTGGAGGGGTGGACTTTCGTCAATACCAATCCTGCCTTCACATGGAAGTGGAGCCAGTATAGCGGCTACGAATATACTCCGTGCCTCTATTTCTCACAGATGCCGGTGGAAGGAACCGACACACCTTCCGACAACTGGGTGTTCACTCCGGCATTCAAATTGGAAGCAGGATTCACCTACCAGTTGAAATTCTATATCACCAACTGGTTCCCTGCTGATCTTGAAGTGCGTCTCACCACAGGCACTGACATCTCCAACCCCGGTACCCTCCTCTATCATTACGAGGATCAAGACTGGGGAGACAAGGTGATAACTTTCGAGGTTCCTTCCACGGGAGATTACCACATTGCTTTCTATGATAAATCCCCTTACACTGAAAACGGCACCGCTCTCCGCTATCAGACCTATATCGATAACTTCAGCCTCATGGCGCTGAGCAATAACGCTGTGCCGGAAGCTGTCGGTTCGCTTACACAGGTTCCCGGCGCTAACGGAGAGATCTCCATGAGCCTCGAATGGTTTAACCCGACCCTCAGCAAGAAGGGCGAGGAGCTCGACGTGCTCACCGAAGTTCAGATCACAAAAGACGGAAAGCTTGCTGAAACCCTTCGCAGCGGTATCGCTCCGGGCGCAAAGATGAGCTGGACCGATCCTGATCCCACAAAGGGTGTGCATACCTATAAGGTAGTGGTCTTCAACTCCACAGGCGAGGGTGACCCCGCAGAGGTCAATACCTTCATTGGAATTGATGATCCGGGTGCGCCTCAGAACCTTGTTATGGACTATGACTCGGACGCCGGTATAATCACCCTCGACTGGGAAGAGCCACAGTTCGGACGTCGCGGCGGCTGGTTTGACAAGATAGGACTCAGCTACCGCGTGGTGCGTCAGCCCGGCAACAAAATTCTTGCCAATAACCTCAACGACCCCTACTTCGAGGATGAAGACCTCAACGAATACGGCAATTATATCTATGAGGTTACCACACGCACCGATGCCGGAATCGGCGGCACTGCCACCACTACCGGCGTGCTTGTCGGATCCACAGCCTCTCTGCCGATAATCGAAGGCTGGGAAAATGCGGATAAATACCCGACATGGGAGATTGTTGACAACAACAACGACGGCCACACCATTTACGTGCGCCATGCTTTCGGACATGACAGCAATTCAGCGTTAGGTTGGGATTACCTCACCACAGAAGTACCCGTTGATGAAAGCCTTTACTCAGCTCCCGTGCGCTTGGAGAAAGGTAAGAAATATCGTGCTTCTTTCTGGATTATGAGCCATATGTTCGGATCATTCTCTTGCGACTTTACATACGGAAAGGCTAAGACACGTGCTGCCCAGAACAATACCCTAATATCTTATTCAGAGATGAGCACAGGAGGTGACTATGCACCTTCGGATGTTAAGGAGTTCACAGTTGATGAAACCGGAACTTACTACTTCTCACTCTGGGTTCACGACTGCTCGCATCATCGCCTTTGGTTTGATGACTTCCGCATAGAGGAAGTATTCGACAAGAATATTGAAGCAAGCGCCGTCCGCAATCTGAACGATGCGCCGACCGTAGGCGATAAGATCACTACCGGTGTATCCTACAGCAACCGCGGCACAGGACGATCCTCTTCCTTCAAGGTGCAACTCATCGACAATGATGATAATGTTCTCGGCGAGCAGTCAGTAAGCCGCGCCCTCTCGGCAGGTGCCGACGGAACAGCCAACATCGAATGGACAGTGCCCAATGCAGTCGGCAAATTCGCAGTGCGCGGCCGCGTAGTAATGGATGGCGACATGTGCGAGGCTGACAACACAACCGATCCATACTATATCGACGTTCAGGAGACAGGGAAACGTGCCGTTACTATCGGAAATGAATCCGGTCTGGAATCAGTGCCTTTCGGCTACTATTCCTATAATGTGACTGAAATGATTTATCCGGGTGAAGACTTCGGAAATCTCGCCGGAAACATCTACTCTATGGCGTTCAAGGTTCAGTTCGGTATGGAAGGTGACTTCCCCGGCGTGCCTTTCAGAGTATATCTCGCCAACACAACTGAGGATGACCTTTTCAAAGGATGGATTCCCGCAAACTATCAGATGACAAAGGTATTCGACGGCACTCTCGACCTTATGCGCGGCATGACCGAAGTGGTTATTCCGTTCGACACTCCTTTCAGCTATGGCGGCGGTAATATATGTGTGCTGGTGGAAGGTCAGCATGATCAGACCCTCATGCTCAGCAACGGCTACGGAATGTCTGCATACGTTACTGAAGCAGGGCTCGGTGCAACACGTTCATGGGATGGCTATGAACGTCCGGATATGACCAATCCCGACCAGACTCAAGGTAAGTACTATACCTGTCGTCCGAACGCTACATTCTATGTGGATCATTCTGTGGCTGCTACTATCACTGGTACGATCACTGACACCGACGGCAACCCCGTTGAGGGAGCTGTAATTAACGGCGGATACTCTTATCCTAACCTTAAGGCTGTCACTGATGCCGACGGCAAGTATGAGATTCCTTACTTCCCCGTAGGTTATGGTTATGCAAGTCTCGAGGTCAACAAGACCGGTTATCAGACAGGCCGTCCTTCCGGTCAGCTCAAAACCGGCGAGACTGCAGTGATCGACTTCAACCAGATGAAGAAATGCACTCTCGTAACTGTCAAAGGTAAAGTATGCAGCGCTGTAGATAATGCAACTCCGGTTGCAGGCGCCAAGATCACAGCTATCGGCGACAACGAGCTTTCTGCCGTAACAAATGCTCAGGGTGAATTCGAGCTTGAAGGCGCATACGCCGGCAAGGGCTATCCTGTCTATACAATCGAGGCAGACGGCTACAAGCCCGTAAACTGGGGCGGAACTCAGTTCTATGATCCCGGAACAGGCATTGCCGAACAGAATGTGAACCTTACTCCCATCACGGCTGCTCCATTCTCCGTGGCTGTTTCAGACCGTGGCGACAAGGCTGAAATCACTTGGGAAGAACCCGTAGAGGATGTTACCGTAACAAAAGCTACCGACGATATCGTAGGTATGTTCGGTGGTAACGGCATGATCTCTGTAGCTCACCGTTACTCTCCCGACGAACTCAAGACTCTCGGCGTCAGCGAGGATCTCCTTCTGAAGGCAGTACGCTTCTTCCCGATGTGCTATGCCAAGTTCACATTGGCAATCTGGCAAGGTCCTGAAGGAAATGAGGCTCCCGTATATCTCCAGGATGTCAATACCACCAAATTCAAGGAATGGAATGAATTCGTTCTATCAGAGCCTTACAAGATCGACCCATCCCAGAGCCTCCTTATTGGATTCAAGATCAACAGCTCTGCAGGATCATATCCGGTAAGCTTTGATAACGGTCCTCTTGTAGAAGGTGGAGACGTGATCTTGGATGCAATCCAGAATCAATGGACCACAGCACACGAGGTGCTTCCCGGACAAATGGACTATAACTGGGCTATCCAGGGTGTATTCGGTAATAATCCCAACTCGCTTCCCGTGCCTTGGTTCAACAAGCCTGATCAGGCTGCTGCAAAAGCTATCAGCCGTCAGAACGCAACTCTCGAAGAGTTAGCCATCCTGAATGGAACCGCCATTGACAAGAAGGATGAGAAAGTAGAAGTTGCCGATCTCTCGAAAGCAGGTATCGAGATGCTTGAAACTCCTCTCCACGCTCCGAGCGCCAAGAGCGGTCTCACTCACGAAATCAAGGGCTACAACATTTACCGCATCGAGCCCGGTCAGGAGACCAGCTATATGGGTATGTGGCCTAAGGTGAATGAAGAGCCTGTAACCGGAACAAGCTTTACCGATGAAAGCTGGAGCGGAATTGAGGATAAGCCTTACCGCTATGCTGTGGTTTCATATTATGGCAATCCTTACGAATGGGGCATGGGCGTAACTTCCGACCCGACATTCTCCGACGGTATCGACAAAGGCCGCTACTCTTCGGTTACGGTTAATGTGTCTGCCGACAAGGGTTCAGCAGAAGGCGCCAACGTTTATCTCGTCGGCGACGGCAAGAGCCTGTTCAAGACTGTTGAGAAAGGTAAGAACTCCGTGACTTTCGACGATGTACGCTTCGAGAACTATGAGATCAAGGCTTTCAAACCTTATTTCAATCTCTATACTGCGCAGGTAACAGTAGATACCAAGGAATCATCTCACGATGCTGCCCTCACATTCTCAGCTCCCGTTGTTCCCGACATGGAGGCCGTTGACTACATCAATGAGGCACGCCTCGCATGGACCGAACCTACCGCCGCTGTAGGAATGGATGTTCATTCAGCAGTTGCCAACCCCGGTCAGGAATTACCGGGATTCAACAACGGTCAGGAAACTATCGTAGGTTACCGCCTCACTCCCGCAGCCCGTGCCGGATATGACTACACTGACTTCTATTTCTATGAGATCAGCTTCTACGCCAACGCTGCCACAACTTACTATCCCGTGGTATGGCGCCGCAATCTCGAGCCCCAGAGACCTTACTGGGAACAGGTTGATATGGAAGAGGAGCATGAGATCTATCGCCAGCGTTATGATGTATCTCCCGAAGAGGTCGGGACATGGATCACTGTCAAGCTTGACGAACCTGTGAAGATCAACTCCAAGGATACCTACTACGTAGGCTTCGCAGCAACCAACACCAACGAGGTTACCCCTCTCATCATTGATGACACGGGTAAGGATTATGAAGGCCAGTGGTATTATAGCTACGACCAGAAGAATTTCCGCTACGACTGGATTCATCCGACAATGGGCGGAAGCTGGATGGTGAAGGCTCATATCACCGACAATCCGAACAAGGAGACTATTGAGAAAGAGGCCGTGAAATATGATCTCTACCGTCTTGCAAGCGCTGACATGGAGAACGAGAAGAACTGGAAGAAAGTTAATTCCACTCCTCTCGACACCGACTCTTATGTGGATGCTTCCTGGAAAGATCAGCCCACAGCCGACTACCGTTATGCTGTCAAGGCTATCTATGAAAGGGATGCCGCTTCTGCCGCAACATTCTCCAAGGAACTCCCCAAAGGAAGAGTGGCTCTTATAAATCTGGATCTTTCTGTCAATAATGGCCTGACACCCGCAGGCGCTAAGGTAGCCCTCTCTCAGGGTCGCGACATCTATCGCGCTGAGGCGAAAGCCGATGGCAAGATCGAGATTCCCGAGGTCAAGAGGTACAGAAACTATGATCTGACCATCAATCTCCCCGGATATGAGGAGATTGCCGAGAAGATAGCCGTCAACGAGGACATGGTTTCCATGAAATATGAACTTGCTGAAGTCAAGGAAGCCCCGATCTATCTTGAGGCTGTGGCATCTGCCGACAATTCCAAGGTGGATCTCACTTGGAGAGAGCCCGGTCAGTACGCTCCCGCAGAGGGCTGGGTACACTGGGATAACGGTCAGCCTTACGGCGGATTCGGAACCTCGACAGGTTTCTGTGCTGTGGCTCAGGCATTCATGCCCGAAGACCTCGAGGCTATGCGCATGAAGGAATATGATATCACCAAGATCTCATTCTTCCCCACCGACAGCAAGAGCAACCCCACAAGCGCCAACGCTTACTGGGTCGGCAAGATCTGGAGAGTCGATATGAACAGCGGCGAAGCTGAAGAGGTTGCCACAGGCAACGCTTCCGATGTCAAGCTCAACAACTGGAATGAAATCGTATTCGATACTCCTTACCATGTGAACGGCGATGAGACTCTTCTTATCGGCTATGAGTTCCACGGAAGCGGCAACGCTCTCGGAATCGACGAAGGTCCCTGCAAGATGGGCCGCGGCGACTGGGCTAACTTCGGCGACGGTTGGATGACCCTTTCGTCAGTAACCGCCTTCGACTACAACAACCTGATCCATATCTATATGGAGAACTTGAGCAGCAGCGACCGCGCGAAAGCTCCGGCAATCGGTCCTCGCCAGCCAATCCTCAAGGATGCCAAGGCAGATGTGAAGATATCGAAGGTCAGCGCCCGCAACGCTCAGAAAGCAGACCATCCGCAGCTCGCGTTCGGCGTGAACTATCCTTACAAGGGATTCCGCGTATATCGTCTCAACGCCACCGACCGCGACAATGAAAGCGCTTGGACAGAGCTTACTTCTGAGCCGATCAAGGATACCCGGTTCTCCGACATCAACTGGAAGAACGTCGGCAAGGGCAATTACCTCTGGGCTGTGAAAGCAGTTTACGCAACAGGTGATTCCGCACCTGAATTCAGCCTTGACGTTCTCGACGAGACAGGAAAGGTAAGCTCGGTTGAGGATCTCGTGGCAGAGGGAATACGCATCGATCGCATATCCCGCGACAAGCTCCTCGTGGATGTTCCTGCCGGTGCTCAGATCAATATGGTAGATGCCGCAGGTATCACGATCCTTGCTGCCAACATCGCAGCCGGTGAAAATATCATCGACATCAATGTGCCCGACGGTATCTATCTTATCCGAATCGCGATGAATGGAAACGTCCGCACCTTGAAACTTATGATAAAGTAAGTGTATTAAGTTAATCCGGAAAGGGGGGTGCCCTCCAAAAGGCACTCCCCTTTCTTTTTAATCCTCAGATCTTTATTTAATTTTTAAACCGATCATGAAAAAATTTTCCATACTGTTCGCCATAGCTGCCCTGTCAGCAGCCTCCGTCAATGCCGACGATCTCTCAGTAGGTTATTGCGACGGTGGTCTTGTGGAAACCGCTCTTTCCGGAGCTTCCTCGGTTGCAATACGCTTCCCGGAAAGTCAGTTCCCGATGTATAAGGGAACCCGTATCATAGGAGCACGCATCGGATTGATGACCGATGCCATGAAGGGAGTGGATGTTTTCCTTCGCAGTGAGCTGAACGGAGAGGATATCCTGAAATTCCATACCGGAATGCTCTATAAGGGCTGGAGTGATATCTATTTTGATGAACCGGCCATTTGGCCCGACGGCAATCTCTGCGCCGGGTATGAGCTCACTCCCAATCTGGCTGCCGGAATCTCTCATGTAGGAACGCTCGGCATTGTGCCCGAAAGTATATGGGCTCTCGACGAAGGGGTATGGAAAGACCTGACACCCGATGGAGGTATGCCCCTTTGCATACAGTTGATTGTGGAAGGTGATTCCTACACAAGGAATGATGTGGCTCTTCTTGGCGCCGACGAACTGGTGGCAGAGACAGGAAAAGCTTTCGAGATTGCCGGCCTTCTACGCAATAATACCACCGACATCCTCACTTCCGCACGGCTCTCCTGCGACTGGGGCGAAGGCTTAAAAGAAGCAGATGCCGTTGTGGAGGAAGTTCTGCCCGGTGAGATCGGATATTTTTATCTCCCAATGCCCGAAATGGGCCTGTCGGGGAAACTTGAAGGCAAGATCAGTGTCGTTTCCGTGGCAGGAAAACCTGATGAATATGCTTTCAACAACGACGCTACGGTGTCGATCACGGCTGTCAGCAATATTGTGCCGCGCAAGGTCCTCATTGAAGAATTCACAGGTCAGAATTGCCCCAACTGCCCCTCAGGAAAGGAAAGGGTGGAAGGAGGTCTGCGCCACCTTGATAATGTAGTGCTGATCTGCCATCATATAGGATTCGGTGAAGACCGCATGACAGCTCGCGGCAGCCGGGATCTTTTATTCTTCTACGGACGTAACGACGGATCGTCCTACGCCCCGGCAATTATGTTCGACCGCACTCCTACCTCCGGTGAACCGGGACCAGTAACCACCATTCCTGAATCAAAAAGCATTTCTGAAAGAATAATCGAACGCCAGAAGACCGGTGCGCAGGTCACAATAGGAATCGAACAGACATACAATGCCGCCGACCGCGAGCTATCCATAGATGTCGCCCTTCAGCAAGTGAAAGGTATGCCTCTTTCCGGAAACACTCCGGTCCTCACTGTGGCTCTGATCGAAAACGGCGTGATTGCCTTCCAGTCGCCCAACTATGATGATTATGAGCATAACGAAGTGGTACGCCAATTCGTGACTGCTCCTTTAGGCGATGAAATCACGCTTTCAGCAGAGGAGCCTACCACCTACAGCTACACAGCAAAAATCAGCCCTGATTTTAACGAAAAGAATATGGCCGTAGTGGCATTCGTTAGCAATTACAATAGCGCAAACCCCAACAATTGCGAGGTATATAACGCGGAGACCGCTCCGCTCCCCGAGGATTCAGGAATAGCCGGCACAATCAGTACGGAAAATGCCGTTGATGCTATCTATGACCTCACCGGTAACCGCCTCAGATCTATGCAGCCCGGTCTAAACATCGTGCGCTATAGCGACGGAACAACAAAGAAAGTCCTCATTAAAACCAGATAAACCATTCAAATTATATGAAACTATCCAATAAATTTTTAGGCGCGTCTCTACTTCTGTGCAGCTCTCTTCCGGCGTTCTCAGTGCCGGCCTATCCCGGGCTGCTGACAGTAAAACAAGATGACGGATCGACGCTAAGCATCCGCCGTGTAGGCGATGAATATCATAACATGGTTATCAGTGAAGACGGCTATGCCCTTCTCTATAACAAGGAGACCCGCAATTACGAATATGCGCAGCTGTCGGAATCAAAACTGGTATCGAGCGGCATTGCGGCAGCCAACGCAGAGGCACGCACGCAGCAGGCAAACGATTTCCTGAAAGGGATCGACCGCGAAGCAATCGAGAAGAAATTCAGTATTGATTGGGCGCAAGCCAGAGCTAAGGCGGAAGCTCCCGTGAAGTCTAAAACAGGCGGTGCATCAAGAATAGTGAGAAACAACTATAACGTGCCCACCACCGGCGACCGTGATGTTCTCATAATTCTTGTTGATTTCAATGATGTTAAATTCAGCGATTTCGAAGGGATGCCTGACCCGGCTGCATATTATGACAAATTCTTCCATCAGGATGGTTTCTCAGAATATGGCTGCCACGGATCCGCTTACGAATTCTATTATAAAAGCTCGCTTGGCAATTACCGTCCCAACTTCCATGTGCTCGGTCCGATACAGGTCTCGGGAGGATATGCAGATTATGCCGGCAACGGTGGATCTGCATGGACCTACAAGATGATTCAGGAAGTGGTGCCCCTCGCCGACAAAATGTATGACATTGACTTCTCTATCTTCGATACCGATGGCGATGGGCTGGTAGATAATGTATATTGCCTCTATGCAGGATATGGCCAGGCAGACTCCCCTGTCTCCAATTCCATCTGGCCCCACAGTTATAATTTGGGGGCGGTGCATGCGGAATTTGAGGTGGATGGCGTCACTATCGACCGATATACCGTCTCCCAACAACTCAACGGCGTGAGCAATGTGCCGGTTGGTATCGGAACTTTCGTGCATGAATTCGGTCATGTGCTCGGTCTGGCAGACCATTATAACAATTCCTCGCCCTTCGGAAATCCGGCCAACAACGTAGGAAACTGGGATCTTATGTCTTCAGGATCTTACAATAACGACCAGAACTGCCCTGCTCCCTTCTCCGCTTTCGAGCGTTACTCTCTCGGCTGGTATAAGCCTGAAGTGATCGACCCTAAAGAGGGCAAGAAGATGATGATCTCCCCTTATATGGAAGATGGCAAGGCATACCGCGTCAATATATCCCGCGATGACCATGAATATTATCTGATAGAAAACCGTCAGCCCCTCGACTGGGATTCATATCTTCCGGGGCACGGTATCCTTGTATGGCACATCGAGGAGAACCAGATCAATTGGGATCAGAACAACCCCAACTCCGACCAGACCCATCAGATGGTCGATATCGTAGAGGCAGGAAAAATCCTTACATCCTCCGGTCATGAGAGCGATGCTTTCCCCGGAACAAAGGAGGTGCGGTCATTCAATTTCGATTCATGGAGCGGCAACAGAGTGTTCGGCTTCGACTGGGTTGAGGAGGAGGCCGACGGCAATTGCTGGTTCCTTCTGTCAAACTCCGACTACAAGATCTCAACTCCTTCGCTTAAGGTGAAAGATATTATGGGAACATCTGCAATCCTTGAATGGAACAACGATGATCCGGCAAATAATTACGAAATCCACGTGATAAACGGGGATAAGGAGGTGTTCTATCACGCTGCCGATACAGCCGGAGAGATAAAGGTTGAAGGTCTCGATCCGGAGACTGACTATGACGTGACTATTACCGGCCGCCTAAACTCTCTCAAATCTGAGGAGGGGAAATACAGCTTCTCCACTATCTCCCGCCAGATAGAGGAATATATTCCGGAGGCGTATCCCGCACGTGAAATCAAGGATGACAGCTTCCTGGCCCGCTGGACCGAGGTTCCCGTAGCCACCGACTATGAGGTGCAACTTTACGGCCGTTCGCACACAGGAGAGGGTATTCTTGAGCATGGCTTCGACAACTTCTCCACCTCTAATCCGGGTATGCCCGAGGGTTGGGATATCACTGCGAAACAGGGGCGTATAGAGACTGAATATGGAAAGGCGGCCCCTGCAATCCGCCTGCGCGATAACGATGCACGCCTCCTCGTAGCCGTTCCCGGAGAGAAGATCGACAGCATTAGCTTCTGGTTCTCTCCCAACAAGGCCGGCATCATCCTGACCGTGGATAAGGCCGTGGATGGGAAATGGATCGAAGCCTGGAAATATGTCACCGACCGCAAGCGCGAATTGTCACAGACTGTCAATGTATGCGATGCCGACAGCGTGCGCCTCGTGCTCAGCCGCGAAGAAGGCGTAACAGGCGGATATGTATCTATCGACGATGTAACGCTCTATTATATCCATGATGAATTTGCCGACATACGCTCCTTCCTTGTAGGCCCATCCTATCCCGATATGTTTGAGAAAGCAGGTGTATGTTCATTCCGCATCGGCGACCTTGAGCCGGGTGAGAAATATGGTTTCAGGGTGCGTGGACTTTTGGGTCAGCGTTTCTCCCCCTGGTCGGAAGTGATGAATGTAGAGGAAGGTATGAAAGATCCTGAAAGCGGCATTGAAGAATACATCACCTCTCCTATCACCAATAATGAAGAGACAATTATCTTCAATCTTCAGGGAATACGCATCCGCGGATCGGTAGAGAATCTTCCCGCCAGCATCTATATCATAAACGGCAAGAAACACATGATCGGGAGATAAGCCTCGCATTATTAGTCCAAACGGCTTTCTTGCACCATCTTAAAGGGTTATAGCAAGCCGGTATATCAGGGCGTTATAGCCAGCCGGTATAGCAGGGCTTTATAGCCAGCCGTGATAGTAGGGCGTTATATCAGAGCTTTATATCAGAGCTTTATATCAGAGCTTTATATCAGGGCGAAGCTGTTTCCGCCCCGGCTGTGCCGGAAAATATAAATAATGCCGGAAAATAAAAATAATATCTGCAAAATATTTTGCAGATATTATTTTTTTTGCTAACTTGCAAAATATTTATTTTGCATTGTTAAAAATCACTATTATGTCAGACTCTGCCAATTTTTATTCCAACGAAGAATCCACTGTCAAAAGCCGCCTCATTTCCCTCCTTAAGGAAAAAAGAATGAGCCAGACCGAATTTTCCCGTCTGCTCGGTGTATCTCCCACCTATATCGGAGCCATGCGCCGTTCAATACCGGAGGCAAGGATGAAAAAGGTACTGGAAATATTCCCCGACCTTAACCGCGACTGGCTCCTCTTCGGCGAAGGCCAGATGCTACGCGATCCCGATCCTTGCGATGAATTTAATGATGGTTATGTGGTGCCTCTCCTTCCGGTAAAGGCTTTTGCCGGAAACCTACAGTCGTGGGCATCGGGCGTCGAACTCAGAGATTGCGAGAAAGTGGTGTCGCCTGTGAAAGGCGTGGATTTCGCTATCCGTATCTCAGGAAACTCCATGGAGCCCGAATTTCAGAACGGATCAATGCTTTTCATAAAGCGGATCAACGACCGCGCATTTATCCCCTGGGGAAACCCGTTGGTGATCGATACGGAAAACGGCGTTGTGGTCAAAGCCGTTTTCCCGGGCGAGAAGGAGAGTGAGGAGGACGCATATATTGAGGCAAGGAGTTATAACCCCGCCTATCCTCCCTTCAAGATTCCGATAGAGTGTATATATAGCTTCTATCGTATCCTCACTTCCGTGAAACAATATTCCACAATGTAGGTTTTATTAATTTAAGAACATACAAATTCAATGAAGTTGTTTAAACTTATTTTTTATTAACAATTGCGAGAGATTTTTGAGCTGATTTTGACTCTCGAAGAGGCAGCAACCTCTCGGTTGGTGCCGATGAGAGAGGCGAAAGCAGCCAAAAAGATCCGCAAGGGTTAATAAAAGAAGGTAAAAATAATTTCATATTAACATTCGTAAATAAGTTTAAACAACGAACTATATTAAAATCCA
>CAMWUJ010000050.1 GCA_947177405.1 uncultured Porphyromonadaceae bacterium
AAGAAGGTAAAAACAATTTCATATTAACATTCGTAAATAAGTTTAAACAACTTCAAGAAAAAGAGAAAGCCTCCCGGGAGACGGAAGGCCTTTCTTTTCTCTTAAAATCTTTTATCAGTAATGTCTGAAGCAGGTATGGGAAATGGTTAAAAAGTTTGATACTGTCTCCTGCAAGGAGAAAAATTCACTCTAAATCGTTTCTCTTTTCAAGGCTCAACGGCCAAGAAATCTACGAAAGATATTTTGAGAAGTCATCACTTCGGCCTTCTCTTTTACATCGTTACGCAAACAGTCGGTTGCCTCCTCTTCCATAAGAATCTCTCCGGTGAAGAGTTTGTTGATTCCTATAAGGATCATAACCATTGCGACTAATATGATCAAAACTAACATGGCTTTTAATATTGCGATCATATTTACTAATGATTATCTCGGTTATTACTTTATTATATTCACTCGTGTTTTTCACTTCTTCGACGTCTTGAAGCTTTCATCTACTATAACACATTTTTTTAAAAAAGTATCATGAAAGAAAACTATTTTTTAAAAAAAATTTTTTATCTACTTAAATTCAGAACTTTTTGCTAATTTTACATCGTTTTCCAAACGATCGATAATACGGTCTGTCATACTTTGCATACTTACACATAATAAACATGAAATTGAGACTATTACAATTTTTAGCGTGCGTGCTTTTGGTATCGATGCCATCCTTTTCTTCAGTCGAGTCAATCCCTTCGGCGGTGCACCCTTCCCCCGGAATCTCCACTTCGTTCGGAAACGGGAGGGAAATTAGACTCGAACGAAAGATCCAGAATTTCTCCGGACAACGTGATGCAGACATTGTATCTCCTAAAAGTGTGAATATTCACCCTTCGGGTCGCAAGTTCTATATCAACTGTCTTGAAGGAGGAAAGACTGTGGTTTATTCCCTTCCGGGTTTCGAAAAACTTGCCGTGGTGAATCATCGCTTCACAGATGCCGACAGCGCCCTGTGGGCTCCTGCATCAGGACTCTTCAAATTCCGTCATTATACCGACCGGCTCAACACCTTCATGGGCAAACCCGTGGAAAGCACCTTCAGTCATGGAGGCCGCTACCTTTGGGTGCCCTATTACAGAAGGTCGTATGATCTAAACGCTCAGGATCCCTCGGCAATGGCTATTATCGACACAAGGACCGACACCATTGTTCGTATGATGGAGACAGGTGTCCTCCCCAAGATGGTTGCTACCTCTCCGGATGGAAAGACCCTCGCTGTATCGCATTGGGGTGATAATACCGTCGGACTCATCGACATCTCTTCCTCCAATCCCAAAGACTGGCATTATCTGGCCAATGTGGTAGTGGGCCATCAGCTTTTCCATAATTTCAGTCTAACGGTCCCGGTGAATCGCGACCGCAATACCGGAGAGGCATTGCGTGGCACTGTGTTCACCCCCGACAGCCGGCATCTTCTTGTGGGTTGTCTCGGAGGTGGAGGAATAGCGGTGATTGATGTTAAAGAGAAAAAATATCTGGGAAAACTCACAGGGACTTTACCCAATCTCCGTCATCTTGTGATAAAAGACAAATGGCTTTATATCAGCATCAATCAATCCGGACATGTGCAGAGAGTGCCGATGAGTGAAATCCTAAGTAAAGTGAATGAGATGGATGGCAAAGGGAATGTGGCTCTAAAAGGGTTACAGACTCTCAAAGTAGCTCCGGGAGCCCGCACACTCGAGGTTACGCCAAAAGGCGATTATATTTTCGTGGCGTGCAATATTGGAAGCCGAGTTTGTGTGGTGGATTCATCCATGAACCTTGTGGGTGAAATTCCTGCCGATTCCTATCCGGTGGGTCTCGACATTTCTCGAGATGGAAAATGGCTAATCACCACGTCGCAGGGTCGAAAAGATCATGGTGGAGGAAACTGCGTGGATATTTTCTCGCTTACTGGAATTGAGGGAGGTCCCGAATATAAGGAGGAAATCAGTGCAGATACAATCAGTTTTGAAAGTATTCCGGTTGCCGAAGATGTTATGACCGGTGAATCTGCAACCGGCAAAGGTCTCCTCTACTCCCCCGTCAAAATCATCCTTATCTGTCTGCCGTTTGCTCTTCTTGTAATAATAACCTTAATTGTTATTAATAGAAGAAATCGGAAGTAAAATCTCATCATCTGATCTCGGGAGGATCGAGACGGCGTGTCGCAGGATTGAAGTTTGCTCCAATCCTGAAAATCCGTCGGGAATCCCCGAGATAAGGCCAATCATACCGCTTATTCTCAATCTGATCGATAGCATTACGGGAAGACTTACCGAATTTGAGCTCGATGATATAAATAAACTTTGTGGTTTTCACCACAAGGTCAATACGTCCGTCAGAGGTATGAACCTCGGTTTCTGTTCTTGCGCCTATCAGAGTCAGTAAGATATAGAGAGCATTATGGAAATTATTCTCATCCTCCATCTTCATCTCATACGGGATTGCTGCAAGGAAAGTGTTGATGTTCTCCATCATTCTTACCGGTTCACCCTTCAAAATCGCGTTCATAATATCTCGAGCCACCGAATCCGGTGTATCTCGTCCAACAGAAATGTAATAGGGCAATAATTCATTGAAAAGGCTGCGCGTCACTTCCTTGTTAGGAACTCCTAATTTGAATAGTTTTGTCTCCCTGTCATAATCCTTGATAGTCAGATAACCTGTCTGATAAAGCAAGGGTAAAGGATCTATATTACTTAAATCAAGTCCCTTGAGCTGATCGAGTGTACATTCCGTATTCAGAATTTTCTCCAGATCCACATTAAGGGCACGGAGCGCTTCGACCACTATCGTAGGTTTTCCGGTCTCGGCCCAATAATCATAAACCGATGATTCCCGCATAGCATTCAGCACAGACCATGGATTATAAATATCACTGCCCGACCTACTGAAGCGATACCCGTCATAATTCAACTTCAATTCGTTGCAAGCCTCCTCATAAGTAACCCCTTCCCTTTCTGCTAATTGTCGGATTCCTTCAGGAAAATAATAACGAAGCTCTTTCTCAGTAATGCCACATATGTCAGCGAACTCCTCCGAAAAAGAAATATCCCGAAGATTATTAAGATCAGAAAAAAACACTCAGCTTGCTAAAACGGCTCACACCGGTGAGAAATACCATCCGGATATGTTCCGCAGAGCTTTTGAAATTGGAGTATATCGAAGCAAGTTTATCCCGGAAATAATCAAATTCATCCGACATGTTAAGATTGCTTACCAATGGCTTATCGTATTCATCCACCAGCACCACAACTTGTCGTCCTGTCTTTTGGTGAGCTTTGGCGATGATCGAGCGGAAACGTTGCCCATAATCTTCTGAGATATCTTTTATGTCATAGCATCTCTCCCATTCCTCTAACATTCCATTCACAACATCCCCTAAGGTGACTTTATCGTTATATCGGCTAACATTGAAATCCATGTGCAACACAGGATATTTTTCCCAATCCCAGTCAATGGAATCTATATATAGCCCCTTAAAGAGATCTCGCTCACCAAGAAAGAAATATTTCAGAGTTGAAAGAAAAAGACTCTTTCCGAAACGTCGGGGACGAGCCAAAAAGTAATATTGATCACCTTCCACAAGATTTTCTATAAAATTTGTCTTATCCACGTATAGACTACCTTGCATACGAAGCGTTTTGAAGTCTTGCTGACCAATAGGATATTTCACTTTTCTTGAATTCATCTTTTCCAGTCTTCTCTCTGAATGTTATCTACAAATATAGCTAATTGATAATAAATATCCAAACTATCCGGCATGGAAGAATGGATTTTAAAACTCAATATCCGAGGTTCTTTAAGTTTTCCACAGCATTTGCATTTCCTTGATCCGCAGCCTTCATAAACCAGCGTGTTGCTTCCTCAATGTCGGGTGAAACTCTCTCTCCCAACTGATACATGACTCCAAGACTGTTCTGGGCATTGGGATAGCCCTGTTCGGCACTTTTAATTTTCAACAAAGCACACACCTGTCCGTCCAGATCCACCCGTGGCTGGTCGCGGGCTGTAAGGTCGTCAGGCTGAATATTAAATGATGTCACCATGAGCTTTTGGGCACCACATAACAGGGAAGATTACATACAGATGAAAGGGATGATGCGTTTCATAACTTTATAAATTTATAAAGTGGTAAAATATATCTTTCCGGGGCAAAAGATAAAATCAAATCTACAAGAGTTTAACCTCCAACCTGTATTTTATCATTTTCCCTACTTGTTAATATCGCAAATTTACCATTTATTCTTTGGAATCGCAAATCTATATTTTCTATGCACTTTAGCTCGATGCCGAGGAAGGAGGTTCAATTTGTATTTACCGTTCGCGCACTATATACTTTTGAAGTAGCGTCAAACGGCGATATAACTTTATCTCCCCAAAGGATTTTTTAAAGATACTCCACACAGCTCTCTTCATTGGTAAATTGTAACAAAAAGCTGATGTAGTTCAAACAGAGGATTGGAGATTTACTCGAATTGAACTTAAAAGCACTTTTTTTCATTATAATTTTGAAGATTACAAAAAAGATTGTACTTTTGCATTTGAAAAATATCCTGTCGTGACTGAACGGCTACGTGAAAAGTGCGTAGCTCACAAGTGTAGGTTACGCAGGACTATTTTTTTGCTCTTTTTGTTCGTGTAAGATTACGTGTATGATGCTTTGGTTTGAAGCTCCAATGTCGGTAAATCTGAAACCAACGGTCACTTTCTTCTTTAATCGGCGTGCTTATTCCAATATTAAAATCCGGGTAAATCTCCCTAATTTTACTATTTATATACTTATACAGTTTTAATTTAAGTATTGTACGCTTGCCGGGACGTTCTTCTCCATCAGATTTCAATTTATCTTTTTCATTTAATTTAAAACAAATTGCACCCAAAATAACGTCCATAAATTGTAGGGGTAAATGAGATTTGGAATCAACCTCAGAAATTCCTTTATCAACAAAACGAATTCCTTTCACTTTGAAATCCGGATCATTATTTAATCCATATATATGTTTCACGAAATTCAACTTATCTTGCTGGTTAAGTGGTATTTCATCAAGATAAAGACGAATCCCCCCTTTATCTTCAGCAAAGATTAGACCAAAAGCATACTTTATAAACTGGTAATATAATATCGGGTATTCTTCCTTCCTTTTTTCAGGGGTAAGTTCCGGCTCATATTGATTGTGGCGAAAGAAAATGCGTATTTTTAATAATCCTTCCTTCCCCATTGCAAAAAGTTCATCTACCAATTTGATGTATTTATCATAATGGTAAGCGTTCACTTTTTGCCATTTTATTTCATCAATAATATTTAGCTCTTTTTTTACAACTTCCATTCTATGCAATACTTCTTCTCGATGCTGTGACAGCACCAAAATTCCTCCATAAAAATTGGAGTAGTATGTACCATGTTTATCGCTTTCATCGAGCCAAATATGTATCATATTTAATATATTTAGACTACAAAGATATAAAATTTTCTTTAGTCAAACTATTGTATCATGGAAATGTTACATCTAAAGCAACAACAGTTATATAGAAAAAAATTTATAACTTTGAGTGATAATATCTATTCAATTTTTTAAACCTATGAAGTGTGCCGAAACACGACTTCACAATCAATTTAATAAAATGAAAAAAATAATCTGTTTCCTCATGATTGGCATGATTGCGTTGGCAAGCCCTACAGCTGATGCCAAGAAAAAAAGTAAAAAGAAATCCGGTGGAAGCAAAGCCACAAGCGGAAGCGTTTATATCTGCACCAGCCCCAACGCTTACGCATATCATCGCAATCCCAATTGTCCGGGGCTTCAGCGTTGTTCCTACTCCGTGAAGAAAGTGAGCAAGTCATCGACTTCCGGAATGTCTCCCTGTAGGAAATGCTATTGAGAGGATAGCCCAATAAAATGTATTATAGGCTGACATGGTAGATCTAAATTTCAACCATAGGTTATTATTATCCTGCATGAAATAAACCTTTAATAATATTAAAGTGTTATAAAATCAAATTATAAATCGCATATTAAGATATTGATTCTATGAAAAAAACTGCATTAATAATAGCCGCACTTCTCACTGTGGGAAGTGCTTTCGCTCAAAACCTCAATAAACGTGAGGCTACTGCCCTTTCAGCTTTCCTCAGTCAACCTGCTGCTAAATCCGGCACTAATGCACAGGCTCTCGGCGCTTCAGGGAATGTGGCCTCCACTCCCGGTATCAAAATAGAGAACGGACATATCACCGAAATTGACTGGAAAGGGAAAGACCTTGCCGGCACGCTTAATCTTTCAGGCTTTACCAATCTTACAAAGGTGGATGTATCCAACAACAAGATCGCTACTCTCACCGTAAGCAACGATCCGGCTCTTATCGATCTAAACGCTTCTAAAAACAAGATACACACCATCTCTATCACGAACTCACCCCAGCTTCAGGATCTGCGTCTCCAGCGCAACCTTATCTCTGATTTCGATATCGCCGGTGTGCCTTTCCTAAAGAGATTCAACATATCGGGAAACAGCCTTGATGCCCTTGATGTATCATCTCTCGTAAATCTGGAGTATCTCAATGTGATGAGCAATCATCTGCAGAGCCTTAACGTGTCGCAGTGCCAGAACCTCAAGAATCTGTACGCTGGCTTCAACGACCTCACCTCCCTTGAGCTCGACGGCCTCCTGAAACTTGAGAATCTGAATGTCAACGACAACAAGCTCCTGAAATTTTATGTGCAGAACCTCCCCTCGCTCAGCACCCTTCTTTGTTCCGACAATAATATGGTGGAACTCGCTATAAAAGGATGTCCGGCAATAAATCAGATATGGGCTCCTTATAACAACCTTACCTCTTTCTCAATCTCGGATGCTCAATCTTTGGCGTTTATCAATCTGGAATGGAACAACCTCACCTATCTCAATCTCTCTAACCTCAATTTCCTCCAGCAGGTAAACGTTGCCAACAACCAGCTCATCACGCTTGATGTATCATTCGATCCATACCTGCGTCTTGTGAATGTCACCAACAACGATATGCTTACCGATCTCCGCACCGAGGGCGACCCGATGCTGGCACACGTGATTGGTTACAACAACTGGGACTTCTGATTATCTGACAAAGTATAGAAAACTCTGAAATATATTGTAAGGGTGTATCAAATTTGATACGCCCTCTTTTTGTTTTTCCCCCGTTAGATATTATCTTTGCAGTTGATATGAGAAAAGTAATGACAATAGTGGTAGATGCCGGTTCTTCAAAAGCGGAATGGGCTCCCATATATTCGGATGGAACCATAGGCGAAAGTCTGTTGCTTCCCGGAATCAATCCCGTAATGGCCGACACTGAAACCATGATCGGCCAATTCCGAAGCGTTGCTTCTGATTATGTCGGTTCCACAGAAGCGGAGGAAATATATTATTACGGAGCCGGATGTGCCACCCCCGAGATATGCAGCAGAGTGGATCAGGCTCTTGCCAGGGTATGGCCCGGATCCCGACGCGTAGTTGCCTCCGATCTTGTGGGGGCTGCAAAGGCATTGTTGGGAAAAGAGAGAGGCATCGCTTGTATATTAGGCACCGGATCCAACTCCGGTCTTTTTGACGGAGAAAAGATCGTCGCCAATATCCCTCCCCTCGGCTTCATCCTTGGAGATGAAGGAAGCGGAGCCGCTTTGGGAAAAAGACTGATCAATGAAATATTCAAAGGGAATATCCCCGAAGAGGTAAGAAAGAAATTCTTTCTCGACACCGGCCTGTCGCTGCCGGAAATAATAGAAAACGTGTATCGTCGCCCGGCACCAAACAAATTTATAGCCTCGCTCGTTCCTTTTATAAGAAATCATATTGATAATCCGTTTCTTTATAATATGGTGGTGGAGGAGTTTGTGAGCTTCTTCCGCCATAATGTGAATCCTTATCCCGACGCGCATCTTTACCGTCCGGCTTTCACCGGGTCGGTGGCATTTCATTTCAAGGATTGTCTCCAAGAAGCAGCAAGGAGGGAGAATTATGAAATAGGAAAAGTGGAGAAGGCTCCTATGGAAGCCCTTCTCGATTTTCATTTAAATATACAAGGGTTATGATTAACTGTTACCGGCTACTCTCGTTGCTGTCTATATGCGCTCCGATCGGTGTGTCTGTCTTATCGACCACTCCGGCTGCAGCTCAGCAGACAGATGAGAACGTGATATATATCGAGCCTCTTTTCCAATATCCGACAGCTCCGGAGGAAATTATTTCCTTAGGAGATAAATCAGATTGGCTTTTGGAGCATTTCTGGGACAGCTTTGACTTCAAACAGAAGAATGCCGTGGATCAGAATGCTCTCAACGATGCTTTCAATGTGTATTCCCATCCAATGAGATGGGCATCGAAAGATGTGGTTCTGAAAAGCACCGACAAGCTGGTCGGGCTCCTCAAGAAGAATCCCACTCTGATGCTGCAGTTCACCAAGGCTGCCGAAGAGAATCTTTATGGCCCGCGTGCCGACGCTTATATCGATGAGGTATATGTGAAATATCTTGAGGGTATCGTAAACACCAAAAAGATTTCCGACACGAGAAAAGAGAGATATGCCCGCCAACTGAGAATCTTGAAGAATACTCTACCCGGCACTGTGCCTCCCCAATTCAAATTCAAGAATCCTCAGGGAGCTACCGAGACCTTCCGTCCCGGACTTCTCACCGTGATAGAATTCGGTGACCCCGAATGTATGGACTGCCGGCTTGCCAAACTGAAGATGGGCACCGACCTCACTTTCTCCTCCTTAGTGGAGAAAGGAAAAATCAACGTGCTCTTCATAATACCCGATCCCGATGAGGGATGGGAACCTCTTCTTTATGATTATCCCAAGGAATGGCACACGGGAGCATCCGAAGAGGTGAGTGATATCTACGACCTCCGGTCAACCCCTTATTTCTATGTGATCGGCACCGATGGCAAGATCATCACCAAGACAGGGAATGTGGAAGAAGCAATGTATAAAGCCGTGGAAAAAGCTAACTAAGTCATACTAAGATATGAATCCTATTAAACGACTATATATCCGGACCACCGGATACTCATACACCAACATGGGACGTCTTTTCCTGCGTCTCTTCGTGGGAATCATGATGATGCAATTCGGCATCCGCCAGATCTCTTCTTTTTCCGAAGCGGTGGCGACATTCCCTGAATTTCTCGGCATACCATCGGAAACCGGATTGATTCTCATGCTCATAATAGAGATCGGCTGCTCTCTCTTCATCATGTTCGGTCTCCTCACGCGCCTTATGTCTCTCTTTCCTTTGCTGGCGATGGTGGCTGCCGAATATCATATCCTTTCAAGCGGACATCTCACGCCATATCTTCTCACATGGGAACAGCTCGGATATCTCCCCGTGATGTTTATCGGTATATATTTCTTCATCATGCTTGTAGGCCCCGGCAAGATTTCCGTTGACTATTTCCTGTCGCTCTATTTCATCCATTCCGACAACCATAGTGAATCAGAACTTGAAGAGGTATGAAGATTGCAGTTTTGGTATCAGGAGGCGTTGATAGCGCCGTGGTGGTCGATAAGCTATACAAGGAGGGTCATGACCTGCATCTCTTCTATATCAGAATAGGGATGGATAATGGAGAAGGCGACTGCTCGGCGGAGGAGGATATCGAGATGTGCACGCTCATAGCCAGGAAATACGGGCTTCCGCTCAAGGTGGTGTCGCTCCATGAAGAGTATTGGCAACATGTGATGGGATATACGCTACGCACCGTGAAGGAGGGGCTTACGCCTCATCCCGACATGATGTGCAACAAGATGATTAAATTCGGCTTTTTCGAAGAGAGATGGGGAAAGGAATTCGACAAGACAGCCACAGGCCATTATGCCTCGATTCGTGAAAAGGATGGAAAGTATTATCTGGCCACTGCTGCCGACCCGGTGAAAGACCAGACAGATTTCCTTGCCCAAATCTCCTACGACCAGCTCTCCCACCTCCTCTTTCCCCTCGGTGATCTGCCCAAAAGCGAAGTGAGGCGTCTTGCCTCCGAAGCCGCGCTGCCCAACGCTGTGAGAAAAGATTCCCAGGGGATATGCTTTTTGGGAAAGATCAACTATAACGACTTTATCGAGCGTCACTTAGGCACAAAAACCGGACCGGTGATAGAAATAGAGACCGGAAAAAAGATCGGAGAGCACAAAGGGTATTGGTTTTATACCATCGGACAGCGTAAAGGTCTCGGACTCAGCGGCGGCCCGTGGTATGTGGTGAGGAAGAATGTGCGCGACAATGTGGTGTATGTTTCCAATGGTTACGACACTCGCGCCCAATATGGGCGCACGATTCCTGTAGAGGAGATACACTGGATCACCGAGGATCCCTTCGCATCCTCTGATTCCCGAGACGAGGGAGAGGTGACTGTCTCCTTCAAGACACGCCATTCCCCCGAATTCTATAACGGAAAAGTGAAAAAGACCCCCGAAGGAGGATTTCTCATAGAGTCGGAAAGTGATGTTCAGGGAATTGCCCCGGGACAATTTGCCATCCTTTATACTCCCGACAGGGAATTATGCCTGGGGTCGGGCATGATATCCATTCCCACCCCAAAGAAGAGAAAAAGAAACAAAAAAGAAGAAAATTGAAATTGAAATAGCATGGAAAGACACAGACTCGAACTTGTAGGAATCACCTACAATCAAATAGAATCCGGAGTATATGCCGTGATTCTGAGGGAGGCGGGAGGAGAACGCCGTATCCCCATTATCATCGGTTATCCTGAAGCGCAAGCCATCGAATGTAAGCTCCAGGAAGTTAAGACCCCACGGCCGCTCACCCACGATATGATGGTGAATTTCATGACTGCATACGGTATCAATCTCAAGGAGATAGAGATCAGGCGCCTCCCCAACGGAGTATTTGCAGCCAATCTTGTCTTTACAGATGGTGAGAACACTCGCGTGGTCGATGCCCGCTCGTCCGATGGCATTGCCCTGGCCATCAGGGTCGGAGCCCCGATTTATACTTCGTCGGAAGTGATGGATGAAGCCGGGTTCCTTCCTGAGGAAACACGCCCCAAAGCACGCGCCACCCGCAGCAGCGACCGCCCGGCAGAGAAGAAACCTATGCGTCCTTCTTCAGGTGATTTCTCTGAAATGAGTCTCCAGGCGCTTAACGAAGCTATGCAGCAGGCCGCCGAGACCGAGGATTATGAGAAAGCCGCAAGGCTTAAGGCTGAAATCGACCGACGCAACAAGAAGGAAGAGTAGATAGAACATTACAAGAGCCTCAAACGGGGCTCTTTTTTATTTATCACGTGTAAATACAGGAGGAGCCGAAACGTAATATTTAATAAAAATATATATTTTTACAAAAATCTTTTGTGTTTTAAATATATTTTGTAATTTTGTCGTAATTAAGATATTGAAGCTGTTTAACAGCTTCTGGAAATAATCCTATCACTTAAAGCCAATCGTAAAAGGTCAAATCACTTACTTATAGCTAAATTCATACCGGATGAAGAATCGAAAAAAAAGAGTTGAATTAATGGTCGATCTGATTCGCAACCAGTGTATCGGCAGTCAGGAAGAACTGGCGGATCTGCTTGCGAAGGAAGGTTATATCGTTACCCAGGCCACACTCTCCCGCGATCTCAAGATGCTCAAGACCACCAAAGTGCCGACAGAACGCGGGGGATATATGTATATCCTGCCCGACAGCAATACGCTCAAAGACAAGCTCCTTGCCACAGGCCAGCTTTCGATGAACGCAAACTATCAGTCGGGATTCATTTCCCTTACCTTCTCACGAAATATCGCCGTGATAAAGACCCGCAACGGTTATGCCGCCGGTCTTGCCTACGATATTGACATGAGCAATGCCCCCGAAATTTTAGGCACTATCCCCGGAAGCGATACAATCATAGCTATCCTCCGGGAAGATGTGACTCATGAACAGGCACGAGAGGTGTTCGCACGTCTGCTGCCACTCGATAGAAAAATCCCTTCTTTCTGATCTTATCAACCACATAACAAGAACCTCCTCCATAACAGGAAAAAGAAATAAAATAATATAATGATAAAAGTTGCCATTTCCGGTGCTGACCGGCCTGCGGCCGGCGAACTGATAAGAATACTGGTGAATCATCCAGATGTAGAGATTGTGGCGCTCATCGCTCCAGGACATGAGGGGAAGCCTGTTCAATCCATCCATCATGGTCTGCTCGGGGAAGTGCCCCTTTCCTTCACCTCCGCTTTTAAGCCTGCCGAGGCCGATGTGCTGTTCGTGGCTGACAAGAAGATTGCAGCTGCTGATCTCGACTCGCTCTCTGAAAAATATCCCGATCTCAAGATTATTGCTCTCGAACGTCCGGCCGGTTACATGGATTCACTCACGGAAATAACGGAGGAGGAGATCGAGTCTTACGATGGTCTTGTGTTCGCACTTCCGGAGATCAACCGCAAGCCATTGGTGAGAGGAGCCAAAAAAGCTCTTATCCCCTCCCCCACATCCTCTGTGGCGCTTGTGGCTCTCTATCCTCTTGCCCTCAATATGCTCCTCTCCGGGGATATCCAACTATCCGTGTCAGCTCCTGAAGACCTTATGGAAGAGGAGGCCCTGAAATTAGCCGCCGAAGAGATTGCATCGCAACTATCGAAGGCTCAGCGCAGCTTCAACGGAAAAATTTCATTCCATACCGATCCCCCTTCTTCAAAACGAGGTATCGAGATACGCACAAAAGTAGATGTGCCCTTGGATCTTGAACACATACTTAAGACCTACGATATCTACGACGACCACAATTTCTCTTTCACCACTATATCTGCTGTGAAGCTCGACGATGTGAAAGGCACCGAGAAAGTGATCGTATCATTGGGTCTGACCAAAGAGGGTACACTTAGTATTCATGTTGTGGCCGATGGCCGCCTGCGTGGCAGTGCCGGAGAAGCTGTCCATGTGATGAACCTTATGTTCGGACTTCATGAAAAAACCGGACTCTATCTAAAACCTTACGCTTTCTGAAGCCATGTCGGTCAATAAAGTGATTCTTTTGGGAAATGTGGGTCGCGACCCCGAGATTCGTTATCCGGAAAAAGATTTTCCGGTTGCGTATCTGTCATTGGCCACCAACGAGCGTCAACCCAATTCAGAAACCGAACTGGTGGAATGGCATATCCTCGTGATGACGGGACAAAATGCCACTTATGCCGAAAGGTATATCAGAAAAGGCACTCGGCTTTACGTGGAAGGGAGACTGCGCACACGCGAATATGTGGATAAGATGAAGATCACTCGACGACGCACCGAGATTTATGTCGATACCATGGAAATTCTTGGACGCGGTGCATAAGAAGAATATCCTGCTCCCAAAGCGTTAATATTATAAATTGTATCAAATCATCGAAAAGAAAAAATGCAATGCCTGAGGCGTTGCCCTTAAAATAAAAGTATATAATGAGAAAATGGCGTATTGAAGACTCCTCTGAAATCTATAATGTTCCCGGTTGGGGTCTGAAATATTTTTCAATAAATGAGAAAGGACACGTGCAGGTGTCTCCACGTGAAAACGGTCCGAAGATCGATTTGAAAGAAGTGATGGATTCTCTCCAGATCAGGGATGTGGATGCCCCGCTTCTTATACGGTTTCCCGATATTCTTGACGACAGAATCAGGAAAATATCAAATTGCTTCAAGAAAGCAGCCGAGGAGTATCATTACAAAGGACAAAACTTCATCGTGTATCCAATCAAGGTGAATCAGATGCGTCCCGTTGTGGAGGAGATCGTGAGCCATGGAAACAAATACAACATTGGGTTGGAGGCAGGTTCGAAACCCGAGCTCCACGCCGTGCTGGCTGTCAATACCCACGAAAACTCCATAATAGTCTGCAATGGCTACAAGGATGAAGATTATATCGAGCTTGCGCTGCTGGCCCAGAAGATGGGACGCCGCATTTTCCTCGTTGTGGAGAAGCTGAACGAGCTCAAACTAATTGCCGACGTTGCAAAACGTCTGAAGATATCCCCCAACATTGGAATACGAATCAAGCTCACCTCTTCAGGATCAGGAAAATGGGAGGAATCCGGAGGCGATGTGAGTAAATTCGGCCTTAACTCTTCCGAACTTCTCACCGCTCTTTCCTTGCTTGAGAAATACAAAATGGTGGATTGCCTCAAACTCATCCATTTCCATATCGGAAGTCAGATCACCAAGATTCGCCGCATCAAGAATGCCCTCCGTGAGGCCATGCAATTCTATGTGCAGCTTTCCAAGATGGGCTTTAACATTGAATTTGTGGATATTGGCGGTGGCTTGGGCGTGGATTACGACGGCACTCGATCCTCTTCGGGCGAGAATTCCATGAACTATTCCATTCAGGAATATGTCAACGACTCGGTGTCGGCTCTTGTGGATGCCTGTACCAAGAATAATCTCCCCCAACCCAATATCATCACCGAATCTGGCCGCTCGCTGACAGCGCATCATTCGGTGCTGATAATCCAGGTGCTTGAAACAGCACAGCTCCCTATCTGGAACGACAATGAGGAGCTCGACGAGAACGCTCATGAGCTGGCGCGCGAGCTCTATAATATATGGGATAAGATCGACCCCTCAAGAGTGTTTGAAGACTGGCACGATGCTCTTCAGATACGAGAGGAAGCTCTTGAACTATTCTCTTTAGGACTCCTTGACCTCAAGAACCGCGCGATGATCGAGAAACTCTTTTGGTCGGTGGCACGCGATGTGCGCGACCTCACCCGCTCCATGAAACATCCGCCGGAAGAACTCCGCAAAGTGGCACGTATGCTCCCGGAGAAATATTTCTGCAACTTCTCTCTTTTCCAGTCTCTGCCTGATTCATGGGCAATCGACCAGATGTTTCCCATCATGCCTATTTCAAGGCTTGATGAGAAACCCAACAGGGAATGTACCATACAGGATGTGACTTGCGACTCAGATGGAAAAATCAATCATTTCGTCTCGCCTTCAGGCACATCATTTTCCCTTCCTGTTCATGATCTTAAAGCTTCGGAACCCTATTATCTCGGAGTATTTCTGGTCGGTGCTTATCAGGAAATCCTGGGAGACCTCCACAATCTTTTCGGTGATACCAATGCTGTGCATATCTCCGTAAATAAGGATGGATACGACATAGCGCAGATTATCGATGGCGAGGCCGTGGCTGATGTGCTCGACTATGTGGAATATAATCCCAAAAAGCTCGTCCGCAATCTTGAAACATGGGTCACCGCTTCAATGAAGCGAGGAGTAATCACCGCAGAGGAAGGCAGACAGTTCCTCAACAACTATCGTTCGGGACTCTACGGATACACTTATCTCGAACGCGATCTTTAAATTCCACTTAACAAGTCGATACATGAGGCTTTTCATCAAACTCGCTTATGAAGGTGCTCCCTTTCATGGTTGGCAAATACAACCTAACGCCGTCAGCGTGCAGCAAACTATTGAGGAAGCCCTCTCCACAATTCTACGTGTGCCCGTCTCCATTATCGGAGCCGGGCGCACTGATACCGGAGTGAACGCCCGCGTAATGTATGCCCACTTCGATTGGCCGGAAGAAGCTGCATCGCATTGGAAAGATCCTCTCTCTGCCTACTCTATGACGGATGGGAAACGACGCTTTCTTCTGTCAATCAACCGCCTTTGCGGCCCGGCGATTGCAATTCAGGACATTTTTCCGGTTGCCGATGACGCCCACGCAAGATTTGATGCCTCGAAAAGGACTTATAAATATTTTGTGACTTTCGAGAAATCCCCTTTCCTCGCTCCTCTTTCGTGGCACTCCCCTTCCTTGCTCGATATCGAAAAAATGAACCAAGCTGCTTCTTTGCTCCTCACCACCGATGATTTCACCTCCTTTGCCAAACTACATTCCGATGCGAAAACCAACATCTGCAAAGTGACCCGAGCTGAATGGAAACCATGGAACTCCTCGTTTCTTCCGGCCTGCAAAAGAGCGGAAAATCCAAGAGGGATTGTTTTTACAATCTCCGCTGACCGATTCCTTCGCAATATGGTAAGAGCCGTGGTCGGAACGCTCGTGGATGTGGGACGCGGCAAACTTTCAATCGATGGCTTCCGAAAGATCATTGAAGCCAAAGACAGATGCTCGGCCGGCACCTCCATGCCCCCCCAAGCCCTTTTCCTTTGGGATATAGAATACCCATTTATTAAGGACAAATCTGCGACTACTACATTAACAGATTATATTGAATGAGTTCTAATGTAATAAATATATTTTAAACTTAGTATGCACGATTTAGGCAGTCGAGAACACTAATTTTGCATCCGTCTTCCAAAGTTCGGATTTTTTTTCGTAACTTTGTACACGAACAAGTTCATTCTGACATAAACCAATCAATATAAGAAATATTTAATTATCTATCTATTAATAAACTTCCTCGTAGATGCAAAAAGGGTTGGACACCTCCCGGCCTACATTGAAGTTTCCCATTTTATTATGAGAAGCACCTATAATCTTGGATTTATTTCTGATAATGATATTTTTAACCATGTAAAAAACACGGTAAAAAAATTTCGTGATCATATAGACCTAAAACAGTTCAACCAAAACATTATTGACCCTATTAAACTTTCTTTCGATGCAGAAGTTTATGGAAGGTCAATTGAAGAAGTAGTTAATCAAGAATGTTTTCGCCAAATTGATAAGTCAAATACTAATACTATTGGTTACTTTCACCAGTATCTTTTTAAGGCTATAGGTAACGGATGGAAGGTACCCAAAAAAGGATTTGATATAATCAATGAACAGCAACATATATTTGTCGAAATTAAGAATAAACACAACACTATGAATTCTTCCTCTGCAAAGAATACTTATATTCGTATGCAATCGAAGATTCTTGATGATGATGAAGCCGTTTGTTATTTAGTTGAGGTAATTTCAACTAAATCAAAAAACGAGCCTTGGGTTATTACAATTGACAATGAACAGAAAAAACACAAGAAAATCCGAAGAATGTCAGTAGATAGATTCTACGAAATTGTATTTGGAGAAAAAGATGCTTTTTATAAGCTCTGTAAGGTTCTCCCGACCATAATTAAGGACGTTATCTCAGAGACTAATATTCTCTCTCTTGAAAATTCGGTATATGATGAGCTAAAATCTAATCATTCTGACTTATTGACATCGCTATATCTATTAGCGTTTTCTAAATATGAAGGATTCGAGAAACTAAAAATATAACTTTATGCACAACTATAATCTTGGATTCATTTCCAATGAAGACATATTCGAGCATGTGAAACTCACCGTCGAATCCTATCGGCGAGAAATAACGTTGCTTCAGTTCAATGAAAATATCGTTGATCCAATTAAACTTACATTTGACTCAAAGGTTTATGGAAAAACAATCCAGCAAGCAATTGAAGATGAATGTTTTCGCCAAATAGACAAAAGTAATTCCAATCGAATTGGTTACTTTCATCAAAATCTATTCCGATATGCCGGTAATGGATGGGTCGTTCCGGCTCACGGATTTGATGTTGAAAACAATGAACTTCATATATATGCTGAGCTGAAAAATAAGCATAACACTATGAATTCTGCTTCTTCACAAAAAACTTATATGAAGATGCAAGCTAAATTACTTGACGATGATCAAGCTACATGCTATCTCGTTGAAGCAATTTCAATAAAATCCAGAGATGATACGTGGCGCATTACCTTAGACAAGAGACCTCGATCGCATAATCGCATCCGTCGCATGTCAATGGATAAGTTTTACGAACTTGTCTTTGGCGATAGTAAAGCTTTTTACAAACTTTGTATAGCATTACCGCAAATAATTGAGGATGTTGTTAGAGAGAACAAAGCACTTGCTCTAAAAAACACTGTGTACAAAGAACTTACCAAGGAACATGCAGACCTTCTGACTGCACTCTATCTTTTAGCATTCTCCAGTTACGAAGGTTTCGAACAAATTGCAAATTAAAATGCAGGGTAGAACAATTTCTATTAATAATTTTGCTGATCTGCTCGGAGTATCGAGAGCCACTGTTAATTCATGGATTAATAGTGGCAAATACCGTGCCCACACTCAATCAGATGGCAAACGTTATTTCTATCTTGAGGATGTCAAATCTGCCCCGGAAGTCACAGCAATGCTATTGACAAAATGGAATGAGGAAAAAGATGTTACTCCAGTTTATAAATTTTCCTCTGCTGAACTTTTCGCAGGAGGAGGTGGTTTAGCGCTTGGTATGGAAAAGGCCGGATTCCATCATGTCCTTCTTAATGAATTTGACCATAGTGCATGCGAGACACTCCGCATAAATCGTCCTGAATGGAATGTTATAGAGGGAGATGTGCATGACATTGACTTCACTCCATTTAGAGGTAAAATTGATTTTCTTTCCGGTGGATTTCCATGTCAGGCTTTTTCTTATGCAGGTAAGCGTCTTGGCTTTGAAGAAACCCGAGGTACTCTTTTTTTTGAACTGGCTCGTGCAGTAAAGGAAATTCAACCTAAAGTTTTTATGGGTGAGAATGTCCGTGGATTATTTGAACATGATAAAGGACGAACCTTACAGACTATCAAAGACGTTATTAAAGAATTAGGTTATACTCTTATAGAACCTCGTGTTCTTCGTGCAATACAGTATGATGTGCCACAAAAGAGAGAGCGTCTTATTCTTATTGCTATTCGAAATGACATAGCGCCTCATGTAGAATTCAAATGGCCGGATGTCTGTACTTCTATAAGAACCCTTAGAGATGCTTTTTTTGCGGGTGAATTATTTGATACTAATGTTCCGGAATCAGAGGGGCAAAATTATCCTGACTCCAAATTCAAAGTGATGCAGCTTGTCCCGGAAGGGGGCGATTGGAGAAATCTTCCTGAGAATGTGGCTCGCGAATATATGAAAGGGAGTTATGACCTTGGGGGTGGTAAAACAGGAATGGCTCGCCGCCTTGCCATGGATGAACCAAGTTTGACGCTAACATGTGCTCCGGCTCAAAAGCAAACAGAGCGCTGTCACCCAACTGAGACTAGGCCACTTACAATTAGGGAATATGCACGTATTCAAACATTCCCGGACGACTGGCAGTTTTGCGGGAATTTAACTGCGCAATACAAACAGATTGGTAATGCTGTTCCCGTAAATCTTGCTTGGGCCATCGGACGTTCACTTATTAGACTTTTCAATGATATATCTAAATTAGGATTTATCAACAAAGATTATGATCTAAGTTCAACACACCACCAACTTAAACTTCATGGGCTATTTGAAGGTATGGTATGTGATAAAGAAGCCACGTACTTGTCAGTGTCTAAAAAGTAATTAACTAACACCCAGGACACCACGCTTTCGACAATCATGTCTAAAGCGTGGTTGCACTTTTATAATCGGTGAAAGCGAAGCACAAGACTACACCCGGAATTTTCATATCTCATCCTCTTCTTCGTAGTGGTTGTATCTCGGCTTCCATGATTTTGACAACGACTCCTCCTACATTTTCTACGTTAGATACAGAATATTCACACTCCACATATATTTAAACAATTTCCAGGGTAATTCATTCGAGCATATTCACTTATAAAAACACTTACTTTCAAGTAAATACTTTAATAAAATATTGCTTTTATCATAAAATTTTAGTAACTTTGTTATTATAAAAGAAACTTAAAAAACTCCTAATTATGGCAGTAAAAGTTTATGTAATTTCCAATCCCCTCGCTATAAATTTACTCATTGACAATGACATTGATGGCTTTAAAGCATATCTTGACTCCGACGATATGCTTTATTTCCCGGAGCCGGAAGTGTTTGATACCAATCAGGAGGCTCTCGCTTTCTGCGCTGGCATAGGCTATGGAACAAACGAAAACGTCACTCCCGAACGTTATACACTCCGCTCGTGCGAGGAAACTGACTTACCATTCATCGAAGCCATTGAAAAATATTAAGAATTAAAAAATACCTGAGTTTACCTGCGGAGACTCCGGTATTAACGGATTTTATTGAATAAGGTCTAAATTATTCTCCTCAGGACTAATTCGCACTGATCATCCGGTTCTAAAATCATCTCCCATGAAAGAAAGAATTGAAAAGCTGAGAGCGGAACTTAACCGCCATAATCATAACTATTACGCACTCAATGCTCCGGAAATCTCCGACAAGGAATTCGATATGATGATGAAGGAGCTGGAGGAACTGGAGAAGCAGTATCCGGAATATCACGATCCGCTCTCCCCGACTCAACGTGTTGGTTCGGACCTCTCGAAAGGCTTTGAACATGTGGTGCATGAACGACCCATGATGTCGCTTTCCAACACCTATTCCATCGATGAGGTGGATGAATGGTTCGCACGCATCAAGAAAGCAATCGACAGTTCTGATTTTTCAATCACAGGTGAGATGAAATTCGACGGCACCTCCATCTCCATCCTTTACCGTAATGGCCGGATGGTTCGCGCCGTGACCCGTGGCGACGGCACACAAGGAGATGATGTGACAGCCAACGTAAAAACAATCCGCAGTATCCCGCTCCAACTTCTTCCCGGCGACTGGCCCGAAGAATTTGAAATTCGTGGAGAGATCCTGATGCCATGGGAAGTTTTCGAACGACTCAATGCCGAACGGGCCTACAACGAGGAACCTCTCTTTGCCAATCCCCGCAATGCCGCTGCCGGCACACTCAAGACTCAGGATCCGCGTGAAGTTGCACGCCGTCATCTCGATGCCCGTTTCTACTATCTTCTTGCAGATCAACTTCCCTCCGACTCCCATTTCGAAAATATGGCTATTGCCGAGCAATGGGGATTCAAGGTGTCGAAAGCTATGGCAAGACTTCATTCCCTCGAAGATGTGGATAATTATATTTCCTATTGGGATGAACACCGCAAAGAACTCCCCGTTCCTACCGACGGACTGGTATTCAAGGTGGATTCCCTACGGCAGCAACTCAACTTGGGCTATACGGCAAAATCTCCGCGTTGGGCGGTGGCTTTCAAATTCAATCCGGAAAAAGCCTGCACTTCCCTCCGCTTCGTCTCTTTCGAAACCGGAAGAATGGGAATAGTCACCCCGGTGGCTAATCTGGAACCGGTACAACTTTCTGGCACAATAGTGAAGCGCGCTTCACTTCATAATGACGACATTATGCAGGAGCTCGACATTCACGAAGGTGATTCCCTTTATGTGGAGAAAGCCGGGGAGATTATACCACAAATCACGGGAGTGGATAAGTCTCTACGACCTGAAGGAGCAAAGAAAGTAGAATTTGTGAAGAATTGTCCCGAATGTGGCACCCCCCTCACCCGTATATTCGGCGAGGCTGCTTGGTGCTGTCCCAATAAATATGGATGCCGTCCGCAAATCACTGGCCGTATAGAACACTTCTGCGCCCGACGGATGATGAATATCGACGGAATCGGAGAAGAGACCGCCGAACTCCTTTATGCCACCGGATTGGTCTCCACAATCGGACAACTCTTCGATCTCACAGAAGAGAAACTTATCGGTGTGGGCCGTATAGGAGAAAAGACCGCCAAGAAAATCATAAAGGGGATAGAGGATTGCAAGAAAGTGCCTTTCGAAAGAGTGCTTTATGCACTCTCGATTCCCAATGTGGGAGAGACAACGGCCAAGCGACTTGCCCGTGCTGTAAAGGATATGGATACCCTAATGGAGATGGATCTTGAGCAACTGGCTATGATTCCCGATATAGGTCCCATCATTGCCAAGAACATATATGACTTCCTTAGAGAGCCTGTAAATAAAGAGAATATCGCCAAGCTTCGTGAAGCCGGTGTTACACTCTCAATTCCGGAGGAGAGCCTCCAGCCTGCCGGCAACTCGCTCGAAGGGAAATCTATTGTGATCTCAGGCACCTTCGACCACCACAGCCGTGATGAGTACAAAGATATCATCATGAGTCAGGGTGGAAAGAATGTAGGAAGTATCTCTAAAAAGACATCTTTCGTATTGGCCGGTGACAATATGGGGCCTGCCAAACTGAAAAAATGCGAGGAACTCGGCATACCTATAATCTCCGAAGATGAATTCCTGAAGATGATAGGGCAATAATATTAAAAAAATATCAACAGCAACTAATTCAAATAAAACTACACATGGAAGTTTCACCCTCTTTACTCTCAGCTGATTTCGCGCGCCTGGCCGATGAAATTGAAATGATCAACAGTTCGGAAGCCGATATGCTTCATCTCGACGTGATGGATGGAGTGTTCGTACCCAATATTTCATTCGGCTTTCCCGTGATAAAATCGGTGGCCAAGCATTGTAAGAAACCTCTCGATGCCCATCTGATGATAGTGGAGCCACAGAAATGGGTATCCCAACTCAGCGAATTAGGCGTGAGGATAATGAATGTGCATCAGGAAGCCTGTAGCCATCTTCACCGCACCATCTATCAAATCAAGGAAGCCGGAATGGAGGCCGGGGTCACAATTAATCCTGCCACACCGGTGATGCTCCTTCAGGATATCATCCGGGATGTGGATCTGGTGCTCATCATGTCGGTCAATCCCGGCTTCGGAGGACAGAAATTCATTCCCCACTCGGTGGATAAAGTCCGCGAGCTCCGCGCACTAATCGAACGCACCGGATCCAAAGCCAAGATCCAGGTTGATGGAGGTGTTAACGGTGAGACCGGCAAACTTTTAGCCGAAGCCGGAGCTGACAACCTCGTGGCCGGATCCTACGTATTCGGCGCCAAAGATCCCCATCAAGCAATTTCTACCCTGAAACATTTATAAATTTAGGCTGCATCCACTAAAATTTCTTAATGCCGAGGTAGCAGATGTGCCCCGGCATTAACATTTTTTTGTTTATCTTTGCACCGGCTACCGTTTTCTGCCACGGGCGCTTACCGCATACTCTTTTTCACTAAATTTCTTGAATATATAATGGCAAAACTGATTAAAACGTTTCTGCTGATCTTATTGCTTGGTCTGACTTTCTCTGCCAGTTCAGACCCGCTGAAAGTTGAACGGCTTGCTGCGAATCCTATGGATATTACTGCCCGAACAGCCAATGTGCGCGACCTTGACAAGGAGTTGTGTGCTCTTGTGCGGGTTGCTCTACCCATTGAGGGATGCAAATTTGAGGGGAATATTGTGAAGGCGGATTATGATGTTGGGGAATACCTCGTTTTCCTTGCACCCGGCACAAAGATGTTTCGCATAAAATGCCCGGGCACAGTGCCCGTTGATGTCCGTTTTAGTCAGGTGTCCGATATAGAATCTCTTGAGTCGGGAGTGACCTACACACTGTATCTTTCCGGCTTTGAGGCTTTAACCCCGAAGGATAACGGGAAAACTGCCGATGCGGGAGGTAATTATTTGGTACTCGATATCACTCCTAAAACCGGTGTATCGGTAAAGGTGGATAATACCCCCCAAAGCGTTGACAACGGGGAGGTCCTTACTTTCCTGAATTATGGAAACCATACCTACGACATTCAGGCTGAAGGGTTTGCTCCGGAGAGTGGCACCGTATCGATCGGGAAGGGGGACAAGAGTGTGATCCGCCTCGCGCTACGATCCACACGCGCAACTTTAAAAGTGACTTCCGAGACTCCCGAAACGGTAATAGCCATAAACAATAAGAAGGTCGGCACAGGGAATTACTCGGGTCAGTACATTCCAGGCACGTATCATCTTGAGGCATTCAAGGAGGGATATCGTCCATTCACTCAGACCATAGAATTAGGGGAAAGCGAGACCAAGGCACTGCATATACCTGCCTTGACTCCCATCTATGGAGCTCTCAATGTCAGCTACCGGCCCTTGGATGCGCAAGTGGTTATCGATGGCAAGAATGTAGGCACCACTCCCGGTGTATTCAACGACATCCTTATAGGCCAACATAAAATCAGTATCTCCAAACCAGGATATGCCACATTCACTACCACAGTGAATATAACAGAGGGAGAGGTAGCCAGTCTTACCGGTACTCTTCATCAGGGAGGGGAGATTACTCAGGAATTTGTCAACAATCTACCCAAGGATTATAATGAATTAGGAGCCTTCACTGACGGCCTTGCGCAGATAAAGATTAGAGAGAAATGGGGCTTCATCGACAAGAGCGGAAAGCTCGTCATTCCTGCTGAATATAATGACGCAGGATCCTTCTCGGAAAGTCTTGCACCAGTAGAGATTAGAGGAAAATGGGGCTTCATCGACAAGAGCGGGAAGCTCGTCATTC
>CAMWUJ010000051.1 GCA_947177405.1 uncultured Porphyromonadaceae bacterium
TAACTGGTGATTGAATTTTACCAAAATTTGGTGGTTTTAAATTTGCTTATTACATGAGAAAATAACCGGGCTTATTCGTATTACGAATGTCATTGGCAAATGAGCAGATAGCCTCCGATATTTTCTTAGTGTTATCGGTGGACAATGTGCGCTCCACGCGCTCATTCTCAATGTCGCTCAAAAGCGACCGTATTTCATCTTTTGTCAGAGGCATATCGTTTCTTTTCAGGTTGCAAAATTACTCATTTTTCGTGGATTACACAACTTTTATGATAGTGTCACGGATGTTCTGGTTGTTATTTGGCGGTTGTGCCCGATGAAGTTTTTTAGATTATCATAGCGCAAAATGATGTGGATTTTATATGTTATCGCGCAACAATAATCCTGATTTTATTTGTTGATGGCGGAAATAACAGCCATAATTTGTTCAGGCGACATATCTTTCAGCAGTGCGATGGCTTGCTCCTCTTTTGATAGTCCATTGGGGATGTCCTCGGCTTGTGGTTTTGGTGTAGGTTTCTTTTTGAAAAGAGTTCGCAGAGTGTTGTCCGTCTTGGATGTATCGAAACTACCCATATATCGCTCGGTTGTAGCGAGGTTACTATGTCCGAGAATATTCTTGATAGCAGAGCTTTCGGCACCGGCCTCTTGTGCGATGTGAGCGAAGGCATGGCGACTGATGTGCATGGTAAGATTGGTGGTAATCTCTGCCTTTTCTGCAATCTTCTTCAGATATTTATTGATGAGGGCATTTTTTGCCGAGATTTGCTGATAGAGTTGATGTCGCAGTTCCGGCTTCATTCTGTCTTTGTCTGCCTGCGTTACAAATTTCGCAAATGCTTCATTGTTGTCAAGCAAAGGGAATATATAATCATCTGGCTTAACATCAGCGTTGTGGGAAGCTGATAATGCTTTATTGAGTTTGGTTTGGGTCGGGCTTTATATATGCCCAATAAACTGAACCTATATTTAGGGGCTGGTGAAAAGAAAAAGGTTAGTCCTTGTCATTTTCCGACAGTTGTTCCAGCGTTGATTCAATCTCTTCTATAGAAGGCAGGGAGCTTTTTATTTCATTGGGAATAAGTTTGGAAAGCTCGTATTGGGAGATTCCAAGAGGAAGATTGTATGCCTCCAATGAATATTGAGCCTCTATGTTGTCTTTGTCCTTGCATATCAAAAGACCGATAGTCGGATTGTCATGCTCTGTCTTTAACTGATGGTTGACCGCTGTAACATATAAACCTAACTGACCGAGATATGATGCCTGAAATGATCCGGTCTTCAACTCAATGCAACAGTAGGCGTGAATACGGGTATTGTAAAACAGAAGGTCGATGAAAATTTCCTTTTCGCCGACTTGCATACGATACTGTCTGCCCATGTAGGCGAATCCGGTGCCTAACTCCACAAGGAATTTTGTCACGTTGGCGACAAGAGCATCTTCCAGTTCCCTTTCATTGTAATTCTCCGTCATGGTCAGGAAATTGAACACGTATGGGTCTTTGGTTGTTTGCTGGGCAAGATCACTTTGTAAGGCCGGGAGGGTCTTACTGAAATTGGTAATGGCTTTCGCTTGACGCTCATATAAGTCGGTACTGAGAAAATTCAACAGCATATCGCGTCCCCAGCTATTCTCTATGACCTTGCGGACAAAGAATAGTGCCTTTTTAGCGTCACCTTTGCTCTTGTCTATGATTCTGCGCTGATGATCCCATGGGATAGAGCATATTTCAGTTAATAAATCGTCCGCAACCTGCGGACGATTTACTGTTTTGAAATCTTCTACGCCCTGTAGAAGATTTGCCGAAGCAAAATTTTCCGCACCCTGCGGAAGATTTTCAACTGATGGAGAATAAAGTTGATAAAAACGATACATGTATCGTATATTGCTTTCGGAAAAACCTTTTTCACCGGGCATTTCTGACCGCAAATCATGGCTCAGCGTCTTGTAGAATCCGGAGCCGTAGGTGTTAGCGTATTGCTTATCTGCAATGTCGCGGCCTAAGCTCCAGTAATATTCAAGCAAAGTACGATTGGCGTCAATGGAGGCTTTCAGACGAGCTGAAAGGTATCGCTGTTTGAGTTCTTTAACCCAACTGCGATAGTCATTATTTTTTGAGAGGTCTAATATCGGTTTCATTATGTCTGATTTTTCTAAGTAATTAGCATCAGTCAAGGAGACTGACGAACTCCTTCTTCATGTCTTAGTCAATGTCAGCAAATTTACTGAATTTTATTATTTGTATGGGTTTCCATATCTCTTCGCAGCCCTCCAAGTCAAACCGACTATATCCTTATTGAATAGGATCTAATCTTCCCCGGTTATGGTGACCGTGATGTGCCGGCTTCCGCCATGATTCCGAAATTCGCAAAGATATATCCCTTGCCAAGTGCCTAATGCCATCTTTCTATTGGAGATTGGTATTGTCAGGGATGCACCGATAAGCGAACACTTGGCATGTGCGGGCATATCGTCATCCCCTTCATAAATATGGGTATAATAGCTCTCCCCTTCTCTTACCATGCGATCAAGGATAGCTGCCATATCCACCCTCACATCCGGATCTGCATTTTCATTTATCGACAACGCAGCCGAAGTATGTTTTATAAAGATATTCATCAGTCCGATTCTCGGCAATGCCGGCAACTGACGCATAATCTCATCTGTGATGAGATGACAACCCCTCTTCCGAGGAGCCAAAGAAATTTCTATTTGTCTCCACATAATAAAAAATTCATAAAATCAACTGGTAATCCTCCACGTCAAGAAGGCAGCCGAATTTCATGCCTACCCCGTGGAAATGAGATACCTTCCTGAAACCAAGATTCTCATGGAAGCGGCACGACCCGGTATTCTCAGCCGTGATACATGCTATCAACGACCCATATCTGCTTTCCCTACACTCTCCGATCAATCTTTGCATAAGTTTCTTTCCGATTCCGCACCCCGTTTCTTCAGGCCTCAGATATATGGTAGTTTCCAAAGTAATGTCATAAGCAGGATATTTCTTCCATGTATGGGCATAGCAGTAGCCCAATATTTCACCCTCATTCTCCCATACCAAATACGGGAAGTTAGGGGCAACCTCCTCAATACGCCGCAACATCGATTCAGGTGTCAATGGATCCAGCTCAAAAGTGGCTGTGGTGTTTTCCACATACCAACGGTAAATCTCAGTTATCGCCTCCAGATCCGTTTCCGGATTCACCTCTCTTATTCCTGTCATTCCTCATTGATATGATTATTCCATAACATCAAGTCCATATATCCTCGTAAGATCCCTGAGCCGTTCTCCCCCGTCCAACGAGGCTGTGAAACGTTTCAGCACACGCACCTCAAGCTTGGGATATAGCGATTTTAGATCCTCCAAGGTTTTAGCCACGCATACATCTCCAGCCAACCCACATATATCTACTGCCGTTATTTCCCTGCTATCACGCTCGTTACAACCTCCCTTAATATGCTCTTCCAATATCCTTCTCCCCTCTTCACTGTCAAGAATCGAATACTCATCACGTTCTCTATCCTGACCTTTATAAAGGATTACCACATGATCAGAGAAAAGATATAACGCCTCAAGAACAGAGGGCCACAACGCTGCTCCCACCGAACACTCCACACAATGCACTGGCCATCTTCCACCAGCCTCTTTAAATGAAGAATGGCCCATAGGATGACGGTCAGCGGTAATAGCGATCATATCGTAATCATCACCTGATCTCTTTACATAATCCGCCAGCCTCTCCATCGCCTCCTCCGCACCGGGAACAGGCAAAGACCCCGTAATAAAATCTATCTGAGGATCAACGATCAGAAGCATCCTTCCACCCTCATCTTTTAATTCATTTTTCATTCTATTTTTGAAATTGTCCAATCTTCTCTACAAAATTAGCAAAGATCAGAGGATTATCAAAGATGAAGTGACTATAATACTGTTTAGAGCGCGTTCCTTAAAATTCGATGCCCCTACACCTCCCGAAATTTTAAGGCCACGGGCTTATAAGAAATATTATTCTAAAATTGTAGAAATATCCCGTTTTTTTACTATCTTTACCATTAAATTTCTAACCGTTAAAACAATTCGATTATGAAAGTAAAGACTAACTTACACCGTGGAATAATGCTGGTGCTCACCCTTGTCATGTCGCTCTCTTCTTTTGCCTTCGATTTCACAGGCAAGACTTTCAAGGGATCCAGAACTGAAGGCAAAGATAAACTCACACTTACTATTCGGTTCATGGCAAACCATAGGGCCTCTGCCACTATGGCCATTACAGGGGAAAAGACAAAATCTGACAGTAATTTCTACTGGGAAATCTCGGGTGACTACATTAATTTTTACGATTCAAACGGTAACCCGGCTTATATTCTAATAGATTGGGGAAAGGACTATGGAGAAGAATGGGATGTTCCTCAACTCGATGTTCTTACCCCTGCGGGAGATGTTCTTGTAACTTTGAAATACACTCCCACCACTTCTTCCTCTTCTTCCAAGAAGAAACGGAAATAAACATTATGATTTTCTCCTTTTCGGATGTTATACTATATGAGGACAGGCTTTCACAGTCTGTTCTCATATACATTTTAACCAATGAAGTCGTTTAATGGCTTCACAAGTAGATTCCAAAACTAAAATACTATGAAAATATATGATGAAATCCCGGAATCGATTCGGGAAAACAAAGCTTTTATGAATATCATGAATCGTCGCAGCGTGCGTCGCTATGCCGCTCGCCCCGTTTCTGATGATCAGATATCGGCTATCCTTCATGCAGCCATGAGCGCGCCAAGCGGGGTGAACAAACAGCCCTGGGAGTTTGTGGTCATAGAAGAAAAAGCAATTCTCAAAGCGCTTGCCGATGCCCTTCCATACGCAAAGATGACAGCGGATGCTCCGGTAGCCATTGTTGTGTGCGGCAATAAGGATCGTTTCTTAGATGGGATCGACGATACCCTCTGGGAGCAGGATCTTTCCGCCTCCTCTGAAAATATCCTCCTGGCTGCACATAGTCTTGGTCTGGGAGGAGTATGGACCTGTATCTATCCGCATCCCGAGCGCATTGAACCGGTCAAGAATATCCTTTCACTCCCCGATAATCTCATTCCCTTCAATCTCATCCCAATCGGCTATCCTGCGGCTGACCATGATCCAATGCAAAAATGGCATCCTGATCGAGTGCATATCGCAAAATGATTATAAATATAAAGGAGGCGTGTCAACAAGTTCTGACCCGCCTCCTTTAAATTTGATTAAAAATCTCTTATTTTATAAATGCAGCCAGACGTTCATAGAATTCAGGCTCATCTCCAGTGGTGAGATCCACCAGTTTTCCTTCCGGATTGATAATAGCTTTCGTGGGGAATCCGGTGATGTTATAATCCACGTAGAGGTCATTGTCATGACCGTTATAAAGATTCAGCCAGGGAATCTGATGCTTCTTCACACCCTCACGCCATTCAGCTTCCGATTCGTTGCAGTCAATACCGATCACCACAAGCTTATCTCCATATTTCTCGTAAGCCTCCTTCAGAGCCGGGAAACCCTTGATGCACCATCCGCACCAGCTGCCCCAGAAATCCAGAACCACCCATTTTCCACGGAAATCGGAAAGACTCACCTTCTTTCCGTTGAGATCTGGAAGAGTGAAATTAGGAGCGTCGATCTTTCCTGAAGCCACCTCATCCTTGCGTGCCTTCTCATCGGCGCGATCCTTGATCATTGACTCCACCTCCTTGTTCATAGCATCGGCAGCGGGCATGAGAATTGATTTCTTAGCTTCAGGAGTAAGGTTATCGTAAGCCTTCTTGAAATCATCCCCGGCAAGATCGAGAATCACCATCGGGAGCGCCTGACTCTTGGGATAGTCGGTCACAAATTTCTTTATAGCATTGTCATAACGATCCATCATCTCTTTCGACACTTCGGCAGAGATGGAATCCGATTTGCTCACCATAGCCATATATTCCTGCTGGAGAGGACGGGTAACGGCATAATAAGCCATGATATCCTCCATCAGTTCTGTTCCCTTCACATCATAATCGAGGGGATCGAAGCTCTTTATGGTAACCGACAAATTATCTCCCGGAGAAGCATAAAACTCCGGTTGCATCATCTGGGGCACAGGTGGCAGGATATTATACCATGATGGATCCTTGGGATCAACCTTCATCACAGCCACACCATCCTTCACAGTCAATGTATCGTTCTTGATCACGATATCCTCCTGCTTGGTGGCAGTGTATATATTATCCAGAGTTACGTGGCTTACCACCACGGTATTTTCCTTATAGTCTTTGGGAAGAGTGATTGTCACCTCCCCATCCTTTGTGCAAGCCGACATCAGGACTGCCACGCCTGCCATAATCATCAGTTTTTTCATTTGGAATAATTTGCGTTTCTTATCTTAACATCTTAACAACTACGGATAGAAATCTATCGACCTTATCTGTATCTTTCCTTTATGATACCGTGTCGGAAAGCATATAGGAGCTCCGTGAGTTCGTTGATTTGTCCTTGAAGAATTTTACCCTTGTCTGTGTCGCGCACCCGCATGCGCCGGCTGCTCATCTCCACAAGCTGCGTGGTGCTCACGATGTCGGTGCCATGGATCACGGCATCCTCGGCCGAAGAGAAAGGCTCATGTCTCACAAGCTGGAAACCCCGGCTATGATATACAAGAGTATATCCGGCCGTACCGGTGGTGTGATGATAGGCTTTCGAAAAACCTCCGTCGATCACCATCAGCTTGCCGTTAGCCTTGATGGGCGATTCCCCCTTGCCGCTCTTCACCGGCACATGCCCGTTAATGATATGCCGGTGATCGCCTTCCACTCCAAACTCGTCAAGGATCATGTCGCATATCTCCTCATTGTCGCGAAGTCGATAATAATCCCCTTTCACCTCCTTATGAGTCTCCTTATCATCAAGGAAATATCTCTCGAAAGTGGCCATCTTCGACTTGTCAAAGAGGATCGAGTCGGGGCCACACCACAGATACCAGTAATAGTCCGTGGCATATTCACGCTCTCCGGCGTCAGTATCGGAATTGAAGGCGGCCCGCATCATGAAGTCGGTTTGGTTATATAGACTGCGTCCCTTATATATTTTCCCCCGAAGATCCACCTCTTTCAGAGTTCCGTCAGGATTCAAAGGCATTGAGGCATGATAGAGCAGATTGGAATTATAGATGCCATACAACGACCCGTTGGTGAGCAGACACTTCACATGCTTCTGCAGGCGGCTGCTTATCATAAAGGAATGATGCAGCTTCTCCACGAGCTCCTTCTCCTCGGCCGTGAGACGGTAAGGATCGGCAGGATCCACCGTAGGGAAATCCCGGTCGTTAAGGGGATGCTCCTTTCCGTCGAGGATGAGGGTCATTTTTTCGAAGTCGATTGCTCCCATCAGCTTTCGGTCGGCCATCTTCCACTCCGGATGCTTGTCGATGAGCGCCGCCTCGAGTTTGAATTGTATGATGCTTATTGCCTTGTGCATCTTGGCCATGAGCTTGAGCGATTTCTCACTCGGTATGGGATCGGAAGGATCCAGTTTCGGAGCAAAACAGCTGCAGGGATCATCGCGATAAGTCTCCATGGCGAAGGTGGCGAGTGGCACAAGATTAATACCATAGCCCTCCTCGATAGTGGCCATATTGTCATATCGGAGAGAAATACGGAGTACATTCGCTATACAGCTGTCATTACCCGCGGCAGCCCCCATCCATAGAGCGTCATGATTGCCCCATTGGATATCGAAAGTGGGATAATGGGTGAGCATTTCCATAATCTGGTGGGCCCCCGGTCCTCGGTCATAGATATCACCGAGGATATGGAGCTGGTCGATGCTGAGTTTCTGAATCACATTGCAGAGAGCCACTATAAACGCGTCGGCCTGCCCGGTAGAGATGATTGTCTCTATGATCTGCTGGAAATATGCCTGCTTGTCATCATCGGAGGGGGATTCGTGAAGCAGCTCCTCTATTATGTAGGAGAATTCCTTGGGGAGAGCCTTTCTAACCTTGGATCGGGTGTATTTCGAAGATACCGACTGGCATATCTTGATGAGCTGATGGAGGGTCACCAGATAGAAGCCTGCCAGATCGCTCTCGGCAGTGCGGATCAATTGCAGCTTGCGCTCCGGATAATAAATCAGTGAGCAAAGCTGACGTATGTCAGCCTCACGCAGGGATGTGCCGAAAGCCTCGGTCACCTTCCGCTTGATATTTCCTGAAGCATTGCGCAGGATATGACGGAAAGCCTCGTATTCTCCATGAAGGTCGGCCACAAAATGCTCCGTGCCCTTCGGGAGATTTAGAATAGCTTCAAGATTGATTATCTCGGTGCTGGCCGCTGATACGTTTGGGAAAGACTGTGCGAGGAGCTCAAGGATACGGCGGTCTTTCTCCACGGCCTGAGGTGTCAGTGTTTCGGTCTTCGTAGGATTCATAGGTTAATAGATTCGTTGGTTATAAGTATTGACAAAAATACAAAATGCTTTTGGATATTGCAAGAGAACATCCGGCATATCCTTTATCTTTGTATGAGGTTGTCACCTTTCACTTCCAGACGATGTGCCCCGCGAAGGCTATCCATCACTTCCTTTTCCTCCACCGGATGAATCCTATAGGCGGCCGAGACAGGAAACCGGTTGAAGAAAGGATGGTCATGAAGGAACAGTTCAATTCCCTTCACTTCCGGAGCTGACCTGACATTGCGATAATAATCCAATATCTTAGGCACTACCCTGGGAAGCACCTTAACCCCCTTCCGGCCGCTATGAAGCGACACGAGAGCTATGACATGCCATTTTCTTTTCTCCGAAGCGATGACATTCTTCTCTTCAGATGTCATCTTCCGGCTTATTGTGATCTTGCGATTATGGGCACGGTTTATACCGCGCATTATGGCTTTGAAGATCTCGCCATGAGGAGAGGTGTCGGAAAGCTCATTCCACATGATGAAATAGTGTATCATCTCATGGATGATCACATCTTCGAGTTCTTGCTCCGGAATGTCGTGACGCATACTCACCCTCAGCTCGAAATCGGAATGTGCTTTCCTCCCATCAGGAAGGGTGCGTACCTTGGCTACACACATTCCGAGGAAAGTGGTGGCATCCGACATCCTTACAGGAATCTCGGGAAGTCGGTCACCGAACATCAGCCGGTTGAATTCCCTGAATTTTTTCTCCACATAGCCAATTGTTGCTCGCATAATAAACTTACCTAACTATACTATTGTTAAAAAAGAAAAAAATATAAACTCTTAAACACACAGTACTATGAAACACGCACTCACCTTTATACTGTCGGCAGTGATAGCCTTCGCATCCTCGACAGCCATGGCCGACACCAGCCTTTGGATCACCACAGAAGGAGCCGGTATTGAGGTTTCCACCTCCAATCATCATCATTCACCTCCGCCACGCCACCTTCATTCTCATGGACGATATTGCAAGAAATGTGCCAAGAAATATCGTAAGGATATCCGAAAGATGGAGAAACGTCATAATAAGGAGATGAAAAAATATCGCAAGGAGATTAAGAACCGTCACCACCATCGTCATTGATGGGTTCCTCCGCAATAGAAATTCCTTTATACCGGTCTCGATAGAAGATATAAAAAATAGGAAAAGGGTGTGCTGAATCTCTCAGGACACCCTCATCCAATCTCAGATATTTTCTTAACTTATCCCTAATTAATTTTCTTGAGGTTTTTGAGAAGCCCTCCCCGGTCATATCCTTGGGGATCGTCTCGCTATGTATCGGAATTTTAATCATTAAACACAATTTATTAAAAAGAGTTCCGGAAAAAGAGGATATTTTTCCGGCAAACGGGATATTTAACAAAACCGAATTAAACCGTTTAGTTTTATCATATATACTGCCCTACAAAAATCCTTTACGATATCGACTATGAGAAAAAAATCAGCAGACATGAAAACTTTTTTCCTCCTCCGGATGTTTTAAATACAGAAAGTAAGAAATTCGTTTCATGATGTTAGGTTAGTTTAGTAAAGTATTATGGAAAACACGCGAATGTGGCGAGTCGAGATGACCCGCCACATTCGCGTTTATTAACCCGTATATGACTCTGCTGAGTTCTTAACCACATCAGTCATGAATTCATCACATGGTAAATTATTAATATAAGATTATGAAATATACACCTGAAAACATCACTAATCTTGACCGTGACGATATCTTCGTTTTCGGCAGCAATCTTGAAGGACGCCACTTAGGAGGCGCAGCACGCGTGGCACGCGAGAAATTCGGTGCCATAATGGGTCAGGGAGAAGGTCTGCAGGGTCAATCCTATGCCATTCCCACAATGCAGGGAGGTGTGGAAACAATAAAACCGTATGTGGACCGCTTCATCGAGGTGGCACGCGAATGTGATCAGAACACATTTTATGTAACCCGCATAGGATGTGGAATCGCAGGCTTCACCGATGAGGAGATCGCTCCCCTCTTTGATGAAGCACTTGACCTTTATAATGTCAGGCTTCCCAAATCATTCGCCGACATTATTCTGCGCAGACGTGCCGAGAAGGGAGACAACACCAAGTAGTAATTGAATGGAGAATGAAATCCCGTGGAGAAAAACTCCACGGGATTTCTATTATTTTTGGTTTGAATGTATTCTCCCAAATCAGCGTGCCATATCAGCCAGAGTGAATGTGGCGTCCATCTCCTTAGGCTCCTTTTTACCTGAAAGGATATCGAACATGAAGTCACGTATGACCACCGGCTCCAGTTTTGCCAAAGATCCGTCGGCGGCAGTGCCCATATCGTAGGTCTTAAGCAACTGCGGACCCAGCGAAGCCGCTGTGAGAAGGAAATGATTCTGGAAACGGTCAGTATCGATCATATCGGCTGCCAACACTTTTCCGATCACGGTGAATGAACGTAACGGACGCTGTTGCCCATCCTCCACAAGATTAGACTTCACTTCGTCTGTCTGCAAATTCATCGGAATACGTCCTGAATACTCATCCTGCTTGTTTCCTTTGAACATCGATCCAAGATCAGCCAGCGATAGGTTGAAGAGTCGTGTGCCCGGTGCAGTGATGGGAGGCTCGATTGTGAATGCCGAGGGGAGAAGAAGCTGCACAGTGCCTTCGAGAGTGACACGCGGAGTATTGAACGTGCCCACGATACTATTGCTTATAACAGCCTCCTGAGTAGCGAAAACACCGCCGATAACCACGCAATTTTCAAGGTTAATCTCATCGGCATATATGCTTCCGGCCACGTATGCGTTATGAAGCGAAACCGACTTGCCATTGATATCGGAGCAGAACATGGGGCGGCAGCCTGCGGCTCTGGCAGTGACCGAACCGGCCGATCCCACAGCCTTCATAAGCATGATCTCGCCTTTCACATCTGAGGAGATGTAGAATTCTTTCTGGGCGAACACCGCGCCCTTCACCACCACATCACCACCACGAAACTGGATGGTGTTTCCAAAAACGGCACCCTCCACTTCTGTGTTGCCGTCAAATATCACGTTCCGAGTAAGTTCGGATATTTTCTGGGGAAGAATCGCTCCTCTCACAAGATTGTCCTTAAGGATAATCTCGGTGGCATCGAAACGAATCTCTTTCAATTCTTTCTTATTTGTCATTTTTCTGATTCATTAAAATTTATTTGCCGGGAGCGGCAGTTCGGGAGAGATTAAAAAGACGGGAAGTGAGGTCGGCCACACGCTGATCATGGTCTGTCCTGACCTTTTCTCGTTCGGCTGCCACCTCCTGATTAAAATAATCGCTTATAGCCTTCACGGAGTCCTCATCGATGGATCCATCCCATCCTTTGGCATCGATACCGTTGCCCAACGTGTTATTGTCGATATTCTTCAATAATGGAGAAGCGAATATCTCTCTGTCGGTCGCACCACCGGTCCGTGTAGCTTCCATAAGGCAGAAAGGCGTGGAAAGCATGCTTCCCTTTGCTTCCGGCATAAGGCATTTTTCGATCACTGTATCAGTGGCATATTGCACATTAAGGAATCTTTTCCCTTTTTCAATAGCGTCTATTGCCTGCTTCTTTGCAAGATTGGCGGCCAGCATGGAATGTACATGTGCATTCTCACCCGAGCTAACTGATACCGTAGCTACCGCATCCTCTTTCCCTTCAAGCGATTCCACTCCATCGATCAGACGCGAAGCATGAAACACCGGCTCATCGATCGAATAGATACGGTTCTCGAGCTCTTTGTTCAGATCGGTGAATATCTTCACATATCTGTCGGAGATACGCTGATAATCCACACTCATCTGCCGCTTCTTGTCGCGACAACGCTGAGCAAGTTTGTTCATCTGCATCAGCAGCGTCTCGGAAGTGATTTTGAGCTGTGCTATCTGCTGGGAAATATCCGACTTCACAGTCTTGAAGAAGCCGGCTATGATAGTATCACCAATCTTTTTGGTAGTCTCACGGATGCTATTCACATGTGCCGCCTCGGTAGCCACCACCGACCCTGTGAGAAGATCCACACGGTCTTTCATCTCCCCCACCTCATAGTCGAATGGCTCGGTATTTACATGAACATCGAAGTTCACGGTCTCGTGTGCCGAACCGGAATAATGGGACACACCTCCGGTTTTCGAAGGTGGGTAGGTCACAGTGCCCGAATAGCGGACGGTAATGGTTTTGGAGAAACGTCTTGTATAACTCATGATTTCAAAATTTAAGGGTTATTACAACGTTTCATATTTACTTGCGCCGAAAAGCCGGCGTATGGTCTCCTGCCTGCGGGCATCCAGACGGGAATCGGCCACCATTCTCTGGAAATAGTTGGCCACCTCGGGATTAACCTCAGATCCATCTTTCCATTCAAATACACCTTCACGGGATGCGGCGCTTACACGTGTCTCGATAGCGCTCTTAGCCTCCTTGGAAATCGCGGCTTCGGAAACGAACACCTGGCTCTGCGTATTTCCACTCGAATCGAAATTGCTTTCCATAACGGCTACAGGGAGCTCGAGCGGTAATCGGTCGGAGTCAATATGACGGGCAAGGAGAATCTTTTCGGTAATATTGTTAAGCTGATTTGAATCGGCTATGAAGGAATTGATAGCCTCTATTGCTCCTGCCGCGCGATATTTGAGATTGGAGGAAGCCACATTCTGTGAGGTTTTCACCGACTCGCTCTGTCCGACAGGAACTGCCGCCACTAATTGGTTACCACGGTTGGTGATCTGGTCAGCCTCAGTGGTGGCAAGCTGCAACACCGGGCGGTCGAGCTCCGTGACACGTTGGCGGAGATTACGGTTAAGTGATGTGAATATCTTGTTATATCGAGCCGATATCATCTGATAGTCGCGCTCCATGCGCTGACGGATAGCTGTGAGCTGCTTTCGCTGCTGATTGAGACGCATGAGCTGGGCATCAACCTTGCTCTGGAGAGTGGCCATCTTCTGCGAAATCTGGGAATGAATCATGGCGTAGAAGCCCTGGTTCACCTTCTTGCAGACATTGTCGGCACCTTCCTGCTGAGCCCTTATCACCGCAGTCTGCATTCCCACCACAGCAGTGGTGGTGGCGTCAACGTGCTTATTCACCGAACTCACCTCACGGGCCATCTCAGTGGTATCGACAAGACAGTCAAAATGATGTGACATAATTTAATGCTTTTCTTTAGTGATTGGGTTCTTATTCTTTATTCTCTTCGTCATCTCCGGGGAAGGGAGGAGGCGTTTGAGCTTCGTTTTGAGCCGGAGCCTCCGGAGTCTCGGAGGGTTCGGGCGCCTGTGGAGGTTCGGAAACTTCGGGAGTTTCAGGTTCATACACATCCACCTCTCCGTTCAGACCCTCGAGAGCTTCCTTCACCATAGCGGGAAGGTTAATAGCAAAATGTTCGTGTGCCATCTCGCTCACATGAGGCTGAGGAGGAAGTTCGGAATCCTTTGCAAGTTTTGGATTGACTGCCGCAAGAGCCTTGCGTCGGTCGTCCATCTGATGTATCTCGGAAGCGGCCACTGCCACGGAATTGGAATATCCATCGCGCAGCTTGGCATCATAATATTCCACATGGCCGAAGCGTGCTGCCTTGAGATCGATATCATCCTTGAGACGCTCGATATATTCCTCGAAGTCGGCCTGACATTTCTGGAATTCCTGACTCTGAAGTTCGAAAGCGGCAAGTGATTCTTCATTATTATCCACTGCATCGACCACTGTGGAGTCAAGATTACCGTCGGAGGCTGTCATCTGGCTCTCGGTGCGCTGCAGGGCAAGAAGATTGTTATATGCGCTCACATATTCAGTTAGAGTGGCCTGCATAAGGTTGATGATGTCGGCACTCTCGGCGCGGTTCGAACGATAGAAAGCATCTGTATCCTGATGCCATTTGTTGAGGTAGCTGATCTTCTGATCCTTGATATGGTTATAGATCTTGAGTCGCTCTATTCTGTTTTCCTGCATCAGATTCTGCACCATCGGTGCCATGATCTCCTCATACATCTGGTGCACACCGAAGGGTTGCACTGTCTGTGATCCATCTTCGGCGATCCATGTCCCGGAGAGAGGATTAAATTTCACGCGTGATGACTGGCGCAGCTGGAAAGGTTCGTAACCCTGGATGCTGTCGGTATAATCGAACTGCTCATGACGTATTCTGTCGATCTCCTCAGCTTCAAGGGTGGGTGAATAATGGTTGAACGGAGCTTTGAGTATCTGGAAAAGGAGACGGTTGGATTCCAGCACCACCTTATCCACAGAAGCCACCTTCATTCGTGCCACTGTCTGCACGGAATTTCCGATAGCCACCATGAGACCCTTCAGTATCTCCTCAAACTGAGCTGTTTCGTTGGAGAGGGAGTTTTTAAGCTCATTGATCTGACGGAATCTCTCCACTCCTGAAGCATAGGCCTCCTTGTCGAACACCTTCACCACAGGGGCGCCTTCATCCGGTGTAGAGGTGCCATATTCATCAAGCTGAGGGAGATAAGATGAATCCTTGAGCACAAGAGGGAGCGACACTGATACTGTCTCCAGATCGTCCATACAGAATGCTATCGTGCGCAAAGATCGCTCAAGAGCACCAAGATAATCGTTCTCGTTGATTTCCTGGATAGAGAGCGAGTAATCGTCGGTAGATATTGTCTCTGCCTCCTCCGAAGTCTCCACGAGCGGAGCTTCTTTCGAAAGATGGTCAAGCGCATGAATGGTCTGGATAAGGAGAGGATTCTGTCGCGACATTGATAGTGAGATATCGGAATCAGGCACAGTATGGGTGAAATCGACAATGAAGCTCTTATCCTGATATTTCACTTGCTCGGCCACCGGCACATAGGCCACACCAAGACGAGTCACCTTATAATCACGGAAGATCTTCTGATGCTCATCCCGAAACACGTTGATACGTTCATCCACGGCGGCAATCTGTTTCTCCAGATTGCTCTTCACTATGAAATAAGGGAAAATCAATGCGAAGAGCCACACCCACGCTTTGGATAGTTTCTCCTCCAGAGCGGCTTTCTCCTGGTTGAGGGAAGCAATCTCACCCTCAATGCGCTCCTCTTCCCTTACGATACGGTCGGCTGCCTGCCGATAGTAGTTGAAGAGGATCTTTGCCTGATCCTGCCATATATTGGCCGAATCAGCGAAAATTTTTCCGTCCATTAGTTGTAAAGTTTAGTGGTTAGAATATTAGGGTTTATAATTAATATCATTAAAATGCTTGTTTGCGGCGCTGGACATCACGTTCGATCTGCTCCACCCTGGCCTGTATCGAGACCTTGTTTATATCATAGTCATATAGGGCCGAACGAAGTATCTCACATCCGCCTATAATACGCGAATCGATATCAAGAGCCTCGGCGGACGATGACGGAGTGATATACCTCACTTCGTCAACCATTCCTTTCACACGTTCATTAATCTCATGCGGTATTCCGGGTGTTTCCTGCATTTCAAACAGGAGACCCGACAGGGCGGCGCGCACATCCTGTTTCCCCTGCTTGTGCAGCTGTTCCTTTTCATGAATCTCGGCTGTTTTCTGCTCGCTGCCACGGGCAGAAAGCAGACCTCCGAGAAGCACGAACAGCAGCACACCCTGGATCACGGCCTGGATTGCAAACGACATCCCCGGGTCATTGCCGCTCCAGGAGTAAATAAGATTACCCAACACAAGGAGAAGGGCAAGCACACTATATATGCCCACTGCCACCCATCGTATTCCCAATCCTCCCACCTGCCGGCGGGCCGGATCACTCAGATTCACGAGGGGAGTGATGATATTATACACCCAAAGGCCATATATCACCGATACCACAATGAAATCAAGCACCCTTGTTTCATCGGTGAGCACCTCTTGGGGTATCAGGAGAAAGAAAATGAGTGCCAGCAATCCCTCTCCGAAAAGCGCAAGAAGGATTGAGAGATATTTATTCTTCATGATTTTCCGGTTTAATTACGCTTGTTTCCGCATTTAGGACAGAACTTTGCTGTCGGAGGGATGGTCGATCCGCAACGCGAGCAAGTGTTGGAATCCGATATCACCGGCTGACCGCATCCGGGGCAGAAGGAGCATCCGGCGGGGATAGTTGTGTGGCAATGCGGACATTTGGGAGCGGCTCCGGCAAGCTGTGTGCCACAATTCACACATCTCTTGGCTTCCTCCGGATTGTCGGAACCACAGTTCGGGCAAGGACGATACTTGTTTCCGCAATTGGGGCAGAATTCCATTGAAGAAGGAAATTTCTTGGCACAGGAAGAGCAATACACCATCTTCACTCCCGCGTGTGTGCCTGCTGCGCCTCCTTGCTGACCCTGCATTCCTCCTCCCGGATTACCACCGCCGAATGTGGGTTGCTGGAACTGAGGATTCATCGCTGCGGAACCCATTCCGCCTCCCATACCGTTCATCATATTGATAGCCATAAGGCCACCGAGCAGACCGCCGCCTCCCCCGAGGCCACCACCCATATTGCCGAGAGCGTTGTTGGCAGTGTCGAACATCTGCTCCTGCTGCCAGGTGTGACCGGTGATCGACATGGAGCTCTGAGTGGCGATAGCCTCCTTCACTTTCCGACCCTCCGGTGTGGAGGTATCGATATCCACATCCGAGACATAGAACTTGGTCAACTCGATACCGAGATCTTTCCAGAATTCGGTGAGCTTGAATTTAAGAAGATTGGAGAGATCTTCCAGATGGGCCGACACAGTCTTGTAGCCTATATGATTCTGCACCATGAAGCTGACGATTGCAGATTTCGCTTTGGTGGTGAATTCTCCTTCGAACTGCATGGTAAGGTCTTGCTGTGTGAAACGGTCGCGCGTTCCCACCATCTTTATCAGGAATTTCTCGGGATCTGTGATTTTTAGACCGTATTGGCCGCTGATCATAAGGGGAAGGTTGGTCTGATAATCCGCATCATGGATAGCAAGCTTCCTGATCATCCATGGTATGGAATAAGACTCGATAAGATTCACAAACCATACCTGCGCCATGAAAGGATTCTTCCCTCCGAAGGGGAGACCGAAGAGCGAACGCAGGATTGGAAGGTTGGCGGTATCCAGTGTATGCTTTCCAGGTCCGAATTTTCCGATAAGCTGTCCCTTTGAGAAAAGGAGAGCCACCTGCGATTCATTGACTATCAGCTGTGTATAAGTAGATAGATTATTCTGAGGATACTTATATGCGTAAGTGATTTCATTCCCTTGCGGACTCCATGACACGCAATCGATTATTGCCATAGTAAATTTCGTTTATGAAAAGTTGATGATATAAAATTGCTAAATGTAGGAGAGGATTAAATGCAAATTTAAGCAATACTGAGTTTTAGGATGGCAATATGATGTTAAGATTTGTTAAATATGTTTTATAACATCATTATTTCCCCCATCTTTTCATAAACACGATTTCCATGAACCCCCTTAAGAAGAATATTGTTTTAAAATAAGAAACCAAAATTATAAAAAACAATGATAAGATTAAATGTATCAATGATTGCCGAGACAAGCGAGAATGCCAGGAAGCTTGTTGAAGCTGCAGTGGAACTTGTTTCCTTCTCTCTCCGTGACAAGGGATGTATCAGTTATGACCTTTACCAGTCGAAAACCAACGATGACCGTTATATGATCATTGAGACCTGGGAAAGTCGCGAAGATCTGAAGGCACACTCTGAAACAGAACATTTCAAACGTCTTGTGCCCGAACTCGAGAAATATTCAAATCTTACGATGGAAGAATTCGAGTTTTAAATTATTACACAGGGGCAACCGGCCATATATACCGTTGTATCAACCCCTGATGATCTGATTACAAATACATCTGAAAGTTCCCCGTGCATGATATGGAAGTCGATTACGACTTCCATATCATGCACGGGATTGTCGTTATAAGTATCTTATTCGGCGTATTTGCTCAGTGTCATTTGGTAGAAGTCATCGCGTCGATATGTCGGCTTCCAAGAAAATGTCCATTTTATCGACATTTTACGTTTAAAGGTATATGGTATTTACCTTTATGCGTATTTTGTGGTTTCTTTCATGCCACAATATCTAATTTTACAGATGCATCACATCGCCATCGAAACATTTGTCAGAATAGTAAAAATCTTGATTAACCCGGGATTAGAGCATAAACTCTACGGCTACAATATTTTTTTGATTTTAATAACGTCCTCGTCTGTTATGTTGGCCAACGCCAATACCTCCTTTTCATTGAATCCCTTTGAAAGAAGTCTTTTTGCAAAAGTAACCTTCTCTTTAAGAATAATATCGGCGTTGTCGTTTTTTCGCTGTCGAGTGACGGAATGCTTAAGTTTTCCAATGACAAAGTTGAATTCAAGTGATGACTGAGTTTCAGTGGTCTCGAGTTCGGGCATTATCAAATCTGCCAGAATATCACCAATACGTTTCATCCCGGCCCTCTTTTCCTCTTGCGAACCAGAATCATGCACTTCCATTAAACGATTCTTTAACTCTCTAACCTCTGCAAAAGTATTCACTATTGCCAATGTGGTTTGTGTCGCTATAGAGCTTTTCAATATTGTGGCGAGCATATATAAACCTCTCTCTGTAAAGACTTTTGGTAAATACTTAGGATGGTTCCCTTTACCGGTTGAGGGTTCTAAGGTCAAAATTTTTGATCTTAGAACGTTCCATTCTTCTTTTGTAAGTTCGAAAACGAACCCCTCAGGAAATTTATCCGGATTGTTTTTAACAGCTTGATTTATAGCTCTGGTTTCAACTCCGTAGAGTTTCGCTACTTCAGATGCTAAAATGACATCTTGACCTCTTAATGAAATCAAGGCGTTCTTTACATGCTCAATTTTAACTAATTCAGTCATATTTATCTAATTATCAGGAAGCATATTAACTCAAAATAATCAAGTCCGCGAACTTCATTGCCGACAACATAAGCACCTTTGTTTTGACATCGGCACGGATCATCTTGGTCATCAACTGAAGATAGCGGTTCTCATGTGTGTCGGCTTCCCCGATCTCCATAAAAAAGTGAGAATACCCAAGTAGCATCTGAAGGCTGACCAAAGCCTGTAACAACTACTAAGGTATTCTCAAAAAGTTTTCGGCTCTCGCCGTATGTCTTTGAATTATTATGGGGGCATTTACAGATGAAATTCTTGTTAGACTGGAAAGTTAGCAAAATTTTCGAAAACTGCCACAATCTAATCATGTAAACGTGAAGTGATTTCACTTAACATCCTACACTTAACATTGCCTCTGTCTTTAAGGGCTTGGAGCAGCCACATTGGAAGGATAAAGAGAATAAGTAGGACATATAGCTTAAATTTTATCATATTCTTGTAATAATGACTCAAAAGTATTAATTTTGCCTTTTCAAGAGAATAAAAATATATTTCTTTCCAATCTTTATAAAATTAAAGATGCTTAAGTCTGTTCGCTTGATTCCTTAAGCCTTAACCAAGCAAAGGTTTATTCCCGGTCAAGAACAAAAATTGAAGCGCTATATAATACTTCCAGAAATATCACCCTAAATTATTTATATGAGGCAACATTTACTTATTGCCGGACTTATTCCGGTAGCGTTCGGAATGAACGCCCTCTCTTTGAGCCCCTCCAAAATAAGTGTCGCTAAGACAGGGGAAGTCTCAAAAGTGCAAAAAGTTAAAAAATCCGGTGCTCAGGGTACTGTAAAACGTATTGCTCCCGGAGTGAACCTCCTGCAGGCCAACGGTCTTAAAAGACTTGAAACCCCTGCACTCCAACATCACGGAAAAATCAGACTCAATCCCCGCAAAGCTGCGAGCCGAGCCTCCGAACTGCCGGAAGGCTATGTGCTCTTCGAGAGCTTTGAAGATTGGGATGGTGATGATTACTACTGGACTCCCGACGGATGGACTGTCGAGATGAAGGGCGATGTAGATAAGTCAGAAAGTTGGACTCCAAACGGTGCCCTCCCCGGACTACCCGCCCCGGCCGATGGAGATTATTTCTTCGGTATCAATTACTCCGACGGCCAACAGGATGAATGGCTCGAATCTCCTTATGTCACTGTGGCCGAAGGGATGCAGCTCTCCTATTGGGTATATGTGGATCCTGTTTTCCTCTATTCCCTGGACAATGTGGATTGGGATACAATGGAGTTCATAGGCGATAAGGAAGTGGCAGCTACTCTCCAGGTATATGTTCAGGAGGAAGGCGGAGAATGGGTTATGGTCCGCGACTACGCTGAGGAATACAACAACTATGATCTCGCCGAGCTCATGCTGATGTCACCCTATGATTTGGAAAAACACACTATATCTCTCGATGGCTACTACGACAAGAAAGTGCGTGTGGCTTTCCGCTATGTCGGCACCGATGGCAACACAATGTTTATCGATGCTATAGGAATTGGATACCCCTCGATTGAAGGATTGTCATATATGTCTCCTTTCAACACTCTATATTGGGGTTGGGAAGATACATGGGAATTGTCGGGTCTTGGTGCCGGAATCGCTATATATCCTGTCTTTGCGCCCCTCACCTGGACCAATATGACTTATGACGATGAAGTGGAATACACATGGAAATATTGCCATCCTATCACAGGAGACTGGGTCACTGATAACGATCCTGACGAACTCACAGTGACCTATGTGCCCGACTATTCGAGCGAGGCTCTGATGCGTAATAACTTCTTCTATCCTCCTATCCTTGAAGGAACTGCAGAATTCTGCACACCCGGAAGCTATCAGGCTCCCTATACTTTCCTTCAGGCCGGAGGTAAAGCGGAATATAAATTCCAAGACGGTTCCTCGTTCGATGGTTCTCTTCTGTTTTTCAATTGGTTAGACCGCGGCATAGGAGCTACTACTGTTACCGATGACGAGATTGGAGCAATGAATATTCCCGTTTTCGGACATGACGCCAATACCGACCGCTACTGGACCAACTATACTCTTAACGGTGAAGATCCTGTTGGTGATGAATATTCTCATCTTGTCGGTATCGCCAACCTCTTCTATCCTTCCACTGAGGCTCCTCTGGTGGTCAACGGAATAAATGTATATGGTCTCGGCCAGATCGCAGACGATGCGGAGCTCACAGCCACAATCTATGGTGTTAATGAGGAGATGAGCACCGACATTTCCACAATGGAGGTGATGGGGCGTGCCACAATCACCGGCAAAGATATATCCAAAGAGGAAGAAAATTCAAAAGGCTATATCTGTATGCCCTTCAAGTTTGAAGAGCCTGTAGTGGTGCAGGGCACAGAAGAACATCCCGTTTATTTTATAATGTTAGAGGGTTTCAACTCCGAGAAGGTTGAATATTTCCTCCCCTTCCAGGCCAAGACAGATGATCCCCACTATATGTGTCTTGGTTATATCCTCAACCACATCGACATGGAAACTCAGACCGGTCGCGCTCCTTATTACAGCCTCAAGCCTATGGTTTATAAGGAAGATGATGAATATATCGACCTCTATTCCGCCTTCGCTATTGCAATGGACGCTGAGTATCCCTGGCTCACCTGTGACACTGAGAAGGTGACACTGCCTGCCGACGGGGCTGCGGTTTCAGTTAATCTCGGCAGCTATTACGATGGTTCCAAACTCACTGTAGAAGCACCTGAAGGCGTTGTAGCAACTGTGAAAGGACGCTATAACAAGTGTAAACTCACTCTATCTTTCGCTGAGGATGCTGAAGAAGTGAACGGCAACGTCGTGGTGAAAGGCCCCGGAGTAGAGGTTACAGTAGCTGTTGATGGCAAACGATCCGGCATTGCTTCCGTAACAGCTGATGCAGCCAACGTTAAAGCAATCTATGATCTTTCCGGTCGCATTGTAAAGGATACCAAAGAGGCCGGAGTATATGTAGTGAAATTCAATGATGGCACCACCCGCAAGCTTGTGGTGAAATAAGCCATCATAGAGAAATCACGACGATATAAATATAGCCTGGTGAGGCTGCGATGTAAACTCCATATACATCGTAGCCTCACTTTTTTACTATATGTGTGAATTCATAATGGTCTTACTTTTGTCGTCAAAATCTGAATTTATCGGAAAAGTGTATATTTTGCTTGAATATTATATAGGAAAAGTGTATATTTGCACATGTAAATTAATAGGAAAAGTGTATATTATGCTTTATAGAAAAATAGAGACAGCTATCTATAAGCACTTTATGTCAAAATCGGATAAGATTCTAATGTTGACGGGTGCACGACAGACAGGAAAATCATTCATCATTAACTATATTGCTTCAAAGATATTTAGAAACGTAGTTGAAATCAATCTTATTGAAGATTATGATGGCAACCGTTTGTTTGAATCTGTTTCCTCGCTTGAAGAATTTCACCTCCGATTAAGTTCAATAGCCGGAGATAGATTAGGAACCAAAGAGGAAACATTAGTCTTTCTTGACGAGATACAGCAATATCCACAGTTGTTAACCTTACTGAAATTCCTTCGCCAAGAAGGTAGATATACCTATGCTGTTAGCGGATCCTTGTTAGGGTTGACATTGAAACACACTACATCTATCCCGGTAGGCTCGCTTGCCCTGATGCACATGTACCCGCTCGATTTCGAAGAGTTCCTGATTGCTAATAACGTAAACAAAGAGGCAATAGAGAGGATAAGACTGTATTTTGATGAACGGAAAAGTCTTGATGAAGCGATGCATAATCATATAATGAGTCTTTTCAAACGCTACCTGCTGATAGGAGGAATGCCCCAGGCGGTGCAAGATTTTGTCAATTCACGTAACTTAGTGACTGTAAGAGCCATTCAATCTGATATCCATCGACTATATAAAGCCGATGCATCGAAATATGATATGGAACATAGACTACATATAGAAAGGATCTATGAAATGATTCCTTCTGCAATGGAAAGTCATAAAAAAAGGGTTATATATCGTGAAATAGAGAATAAACCCAAAGGGCGACACAGCGATTACGTAGAAGAATTTGATTTCCTTTCAGCTTCCGGAGTAGCTCTGGAGGTGAAAGCGATATCCAATCCATCTTTCCCACTTTTGGAATCAGGAGTAAAAAATTTATTAAAATTATACTTGAATGATGTGGGAATATTGACCGGGATATTATACCACAATAACATAAAGCCAGTGCTGGATTCTGAATGTAGTGTAAATTTAGGTAGCGTATATGAGACTGTTGTGGCGATGGAGCTGGCTTCTCATGGAAATAAACTATTCTATTATGACAATAAAAAGAATGGGGAAGTTGATTTTCTAATCGACGATTACTATAATCTGTCAGCTATGGCAATAGAAGTGAAATCAGGAAAGGACTACACTGTTCATAGCGCTTTAAGCAAATTGCTTGAAAACAAAGATTATCGAATAAAAGAAGGGTTTGTCTTCAGTAACTCCCGTGAAGTTCGTCAGAAAGGAAATATTTCATATCTCCCGATTTATTATGTGATGTTCCTTGATGAAAAAGGTTGTAGAGAAACTGAAATTATTTTGTAAATTATGAACTTTCTTCATTCCTCAACGTTATAATAGATGAAAAGTAAATCGTTTCATGATGTTAGGTTAGTTTAAAAGT
>CAMWUJ010000052.1 GCA_947177405.1 uncultured Porphyromonadaceae bacterium
TTCCGACCACTAGAACCTTCCAGGGTTGAGGTCATCTCCTGGGGTATCCGGGGGTAGGCTCGTTCCTCGCCAACCCCCGGTTAGGTTAGACGGAAACCCCTCCGGGGTAATAGAGGCAATAACCCTAAAAAGATCTGATAATAAATCCCTTAACAAAAAAAATGATGGACGTTATATAATAGTATCCGAGAATCATCTCCCTGTTCTCCTGTTTTCCGGTCCTCCTGTTCCCCATACCTCCTTTTCTCCTGTCTTTATTTTCAGAAAAAAATCTGCTGTCTGAATTTATAAAATCATCAATAACTCTATTTTCAGAAAAATTTTTAATCACGAAATCACTGACAAAAAAAATCTGATTAAAATAATAAAAAGATGTTATTAAACACACTTATTCCAACTTTATAATACCATTAATTGCCCATTAAAATAAAAATAGCACTTATCCAAGAGGGGCATTTTCATAATGATATAATATTATTTAGACCCTTTAGTGCCCAAATACACATTTTTTACAAAAAAAATTTGCATGGTGTGATTTTTTTTATTTACTTTGCCCCCGAAAATAATTGAACACGATCCTTAATCGTGTAATGACTTTCACTCATTACTGAAGATCAAACATTTAGGTCTTCACAGGTAAAACAGATAAAAAAGTAAAAAAGAGATAATTTTGGTTTAACTAATTTGGCCGGGCCTGAAAACTCAACAGTCAATTGACTCCGGCAACGGCATGAAAGAGATCTTTCCAAATAAATATAAATTTAAGAGAGAGCTTTAAATGCAATTTTATTCTCTATCTTAATTAATATATCACATATAAGTGACTGCATCTCAAAGCCAAAGTTTTACACCAAGATTATAAACATTATTCTTATTTATATGGCTACCACAAAGAGCGAACTAAAGACCAACGAAATTCAGGAAACTTCAAACCTGAATTCGGAAGTAGATCTGCTTTTTGAGACCAGTTGGGAGGTATGTAATAAAATCGGCGGTATATACGCCGTCCTCTCCACCAAAGCTCATGTGCTCAAAGAGCAATTCGGCGATCGTCTCGTATTCATAGGCCCCGATGTCTGGAGCAGTGCAAATCCCTCTCCCTATTTCAAAGAGAAAAAGACAATTCTTAAATCTGCTCTCACCAGAATCACCCTCCCCTGGGGAATCACGATCCGCACCGGTCGCTGGGATATTCCCGGATCTCCGCAGGTTGTACTTGTCAACCCCGGTGAGACCGCCCGGCATCTGCCTGAAGTTTATGGCAAGATGTGGGAACGCTTCGGAGTAGATTCCCTTCACGGGTATGGCGATTACGAGGAATCCTGCGCCTTCTCAGTGGCATCATCCATCGTGATCAAAGCCCTCACGGCTCATCTCAAGGTGAGAGAAGCCAAGGTGATCGCTCACTTCGACGAATGGACCACAGGCATGGGTCTTCTCTACACACGCCTTACAATGCCTAATACCGCAACCGTATTCACCACACATGCCACAAGCATCGGCAGAAGCATTTGCGGTAACGGCAAACCTCTCTATGATTTCTTTGACGGTTACAACGGCGACCAGATGGCTCAGCAGCTCAACATGCAGAGCAAGCACTCTCTTGAAAAAGCTGCCGCTCATGCTGCAGATTGCTTCACCACCGTGAGCGAGGTTACTGCCCGCGAGTGCAAGCAGCTCCTTGAGATTCGTCCCCAGGTGGTTACCCCCAATGGTTTTGAACCCAATTTCGTTCCAAGAACAGTAAAATACAATAAACTTCGCAAAGAGGGACGTTCACGACTCATCAAGATTGCAAATGCGATGGCAGGGAGTGAACGCTATGACGACTCTACATTTATAATCGCCACCTCCGGCCGTCATGAATACCGCAACAAGGGTCTTGATCTCTTCCTTGACAGCGTAGCAAAAATCGGAGAGACGCTTCCCAAAAACGTAAAGGCCGTGGCATTCATCTTTGTGCCGGCTTGGGTAAAGGAGCCTTCCGGATCGCTGATGAAGAAACTCGGCGAATACGCAGAAGAGGATAATGCCCCCGATTTCCTCACCCATCGTCTCCATAACGAGGATACCGATGAGGTGTGCGTGCGTATCAAGGCTCTTGAGAGCGAAGGTAAGCTTGACAAAGTGAAAGTGATCTACGCCCCATGCTATCTCGATGCCAACGACGGCATTTTCAACATAGCATACTACGATGTACTTCCAGCCCTCGATCTCACCATCTTCCCTTCATATTATGAACCCTGGGGATATACCCCTATGGAGAGCGTTGCATTCGGAGTTCCGACCATCACCGACGACAAAGCAGGTTTCGGTCAATGGGTCGCCGACAACTTCACCGCTGATCTCAAACATTCGGGTGTGGTGGTGATCGAACGCACCGATTCAAACTATGACGAAGCTTGCCGCAAGATCGCACAGCGTGCCGTGGCATATATGCGCGAGACTCCTGCCGGCCGCAGCAACGCCCGTCATGCTTCTTTCCTCACAGCAGCAAAAGCCGACTGGCAATTCTTTATGGAAAAATATGACGAGGCTTTCCATGTGGCCGTAGCACGTCGTAATTTCCGTCGCAAACAGTAAAAACAAACAGAATTTTAACAAATGGCCCAGATTAGCCTTCAGCAATGGATGGTGATCAAGGCCGAAAAATAATAATAATAAGAAAATGAAACTTCAAGTAAGCAACACCAATGTTCCTGCATGGCGCAACCTTATAGTAAGCGCAGAGATTCCCAAGGAGCTCAAGCCCCTCGAGGAGATGTCAAAAAACCTCTGGTGGGTATGGAATAGCAAAGGAAAACGTCTTTTCCACGACATCGATCCAGTGCTATGGCGTGAAGTGGGTGAGAATCCCGTAATGCTCCTCCAGCAGCTCTCATACGAAAGAGTACAGGAGATTCTCAATGACAAGGGCCTTCTCGCCCGCATGCATGAGGTATATGAAATGTTCAAGGACTACATGAAGGAGCCCATGGACAATAAAGTACCTTCTGTGGCATATTTCTCTATGGAATATGGTCTTTGCAACTGTCTTAAAATATATTCCGGTGGTCTTGGCGTGCTCGCCGGCGACTATATCAAGCAGGCTTCCGACAGCCGTATCAACATGACTGCCGTTGGTTTCCTCTACAAATACGGTTACTTCTCTCAGAGCCTTTCTATCGATGGCCAGCAGATCGCCAACTACGAGGCTCAGAACTTCGACCAGCTCCCCATCGAGGCTGTGCTTGATGAGGAAGGCAAGCCCATGATTCTTGAGGTGCCCTATCCCGGCCGTGTGGTTTATGCACACGTATGGCGTGTGAACGTGGGCCGCATGAAGCTCTACCTCCTCGACACCGACCTTGAGCAGAATTCTCAGTGGGATCGCGAGATCACCCATGCCCTTTATGGCGGCGATTGGGAGAACCGTATCAAACAGGAGTATCTCCTCGGTATCGGTGGTATCCTGATGCTTAACAAGCTCGGTATCAAGACCGACATCTACCATGCCAACGAAGGTCACGCCGCTCTTCTTAACCTTCAGCGTCTGGTTGACTATGTGCAGCAGGATCACCTCCCCTTCAATGTAGCACTCGAAGTGGTACGCGCCACTTCCCTCTATACCGTTCACACTCCGGTGCCCGCAGGCCACGACTATTTCGAGGAGAGTCTCTTCGGAAAATACCTCGGCGAATATCCTGCCAAGCTCGGCATCTCATGGTCAGACCTGATGAATATGGGTCGCGAGAACCCCGACACCAACGAACGCTTCTCAATGAGTACATTCGCTCTTAACACATGCCAGGAGGCCAACGGTGTGAGCTGGCTCCACGGTGAGGTATCCAAGAAGATGTTCGCCGGTGTATGGAAAGGTTATGCTCCTGAAGAGAGCCACGTGGGCTATGTCACCAACGGTGTGCACATGCCTACATGGGCTGCCAGCGAATGGAAAGATTTCTATGGTGAATATCTTAACCCCGATCTCTTCCACGATCAGAGCAACCCCGAGATGTGGAAAGGTATCTTCAAGGTAGCCGACGAAAAGATCTGGAACATGCGCCAGATGATGAAGAATAAGTTCATCGATTTCGTAAAGAAAGACTTCAAGGAGAAATGGCTTAAGAATCAGGGTGATCCCACTCAGGTGCTCAAGATTGTCGACAAGATTAATCCCAACGCTCTCATCATCGGTTTCGCCCGTCGTTTCGCCACCTACAAACGTGCACACCTCCTTTTCACCGACCTTGAGCGTCTCTCAAAGATCGTGAACAACGAGCAGTTCCCCGTGCAGTTTGTATTCTCCGGCAAGGCTCACCCTGCCGACGGTGCAGGTCAGGGTCTTATCAAGCGCATCACTGAAATCTCCAAGATGCCTGAATTCTCCGGCAAGATCATCTTCCTTGAAGACTACAACATGATTGTGGCAAAACGTCTTGTAACCGGTGTTGATATCTGGCTTAACACTCCGACCCGTCCTCTCGAGGCTTCCGGAACATCGGGTGAGAAGGCCGAGATGAATGGTGTGCTCAACTTCTCCGTGCTCGACGGATGGTGGTATGAAGGCTACCGCAAGGATGAGCAGGGCGGATGGGCGCTTACCGATAAGCGTACATACACCGACCAGGCTCAGCAGGATAAGCTCGATGCAGCCACTATCTATTCTATGCTTGAGAATGAGATCATTCCTCTCTATTTCGCTAAGAACAGCAAGGGCTACAGTCCTGAATGGGTGCAGAGAATCAAGAACTCCATCGGTCATATAGCTCCCCACTACACCATGAAGCGTCAGCTCGACGATTATATCGAGCGCTTCTATATCCCCGAGCACAAACGTGCCGAGAAGCTCATTAAAAACGACTTCGCAAAGGCTCGTGACATCGTGGCCTGGAAGGAGAACGTGGCAAGCAAGTGGGACAACATCCACATCATCTCTTCGAATATCGATGAGCTCACCAACAGCGGTGCAACCCGCACAAGCCAGGTGCTCGACATCAACTGCAAGATCGACACTGCAGGTCTCGGGGATGCTCTCGGTGTGGAACTCGTGCTCTATAAGGAGGAAAACGGCGAAAGCAAGTATGTAGGCCGCGAAGATCTTAAGGTTGTGAACCGTGAGGGTGATGTTTATTCCTACGAATTGAAATACACTCTCAAATCTCCGGGTATCCTTAAGACAGCTCTCCGCCTCTATCCAAAGAACGCTGAGCTTCCTCACCGCATGGACTTCGCTTACACCCGCTGGTTCTAATCAGGATTCCCTAACACACCATATTTCAAGAAAGGCTGTTCCTACTCCGGAACAGCCTTTTTCATGTATTCTTATGCATAAAAAAAGGACTTCGAGAAGTGCTTCTCGAAGTCCGAATCCCGGTCCCTGTTTTTATAATGTTAACCCTTTAGAAGGACTTTGAATGGCCGGGTATATCTTTCCATGTCAGTCACCCGTAGCGCTGGGCGAGGGGGCTACCATTTCGGTCTGCACGCCATTATCCGTGCCTTCGATGTCTTCAGCAGTGCCAATTCCGAAAATCCAGAATAAAAGGATAAATATCAGAATCACTACGCCCAACCACATCCATAGCTTATTCATTCTACGAGTGCTGTCGTTCTTTCTTTTTCTCTGTTCTGCTCGTGCCATACTTTCTGCTTCGTGGATATTACTATCTATATTATTTCTATCGTTTGTAGCCATAACCTTAATGTTTAATTCTTTTAACTATATAACATACCCTATTAAAAAATGTTCATTTTTGTCATAAAGTATCAATATCTACCCGGGCACGACGATCACATTTTTCCCCATTCACCACAACCCTTATGAATCAATCCGGCCTTTCCGATTGCACACTATCAGGCGTAATGTGTCCTAACCACGGCACACTTCCTAAAAGAGTGTGCCGTATTTATTTTTTTTATTATCAAATGCTTGCGAGATTAAAACTTTATTATCAAATTTGCGTTCAGTTTCAAGAAAACCTGGCTTTCTACAGGGAGCTATTAATAAGAAAAACGCATTGGAGAAAACTCATTAAGGTCATTCTCTCCATTAATAAATTGTTTGCAGGAAAATATATGTTAGAAAAATTTTTAGAAAAATGCGAGTTTGAGTCGATGGACGACTTCAAGCGCAATTACAAGGTAAAGGTGCCCGAAAATTTTAATTTCGCATACGATGTTGTGGATGAATGGGCACGTATCTCTCCCGACAAGCCCGCGCTCCTTTGGACAAATGAGCAGGGGGTGGAACGCCAATACTCCTTTGCCGAGATGAAGGATCTCTCCGACCGTGCCGCCTCTTTCTTCCAAAGTCTTGGCATCGGTCGCGGAGATATGGTGATGCTCATCCTAAAGCGCCATATACAGTTCTGGTTCTCAATCTTGGCCCTGCATAAATTGGGAGCCGTGGCTATCCCTGCCACTCACCTTCTTACCAAAAAGGATATCGCCTACCGGTGTAACGCAGCAAAGATAAAAGCAATTGTAGCTGTAGGAGATAAAATTGTGGTGGATCATATTGAGTCTGCCTTGCCTCTCTCCCCTACGGTGGAAGTGTGCATATCCACAGGTCCGGTAGTACCTGAGGGATGGCATGACTTCGACGAAGGAATCGCCAAAGCCAATGAATTCAAGCGTCCCGGACATGTCAACGACAACGAGGATCTGTCATTATTATACTTCACTTCCGGAACCACCGGTGAACCCAAGATGGTGGCTCATGATTTCCTTTATCCTCTCGGTCATATCATTACAGGAAAATATTGGCATAACCTTCATGAGAATTCGCTGCATCTCACAGTGGCCGACACCGGTTGGGGAAAGGCAGTGTGGGGGAAGCTGTATGGTCAATGGTTCTCGGGAGCAAACGTATTCGTATATGATTTCGAGAAATTCAATCCGAGCGATCTGCTGCGGCAGATTGAGAAATACAAGGTCACATCTTTCTGCGCTCCTCCCACCATTTACCGCTTCATGATTCGTGAGAACATGAAGGATTTTGACCTCTCCTCTCTTGAATACTGCACCACAGCCGGTGAAGCCATGAATCCCAATGTGTTCCTGCGATGGAAAGAGTTGACAGGAATAGATATAAAGGAGGGATTCGGTCAAACTGAAACAACCCTTACCATCGGCACATTCCCCTGGATGGCTTCAAAACCCGGATCGATGGGTGTGCCGAGTCCGGAATATGAGATAGATCTTATCAATTCCGAAGGGGAGTCGTGCAAGGCAGGCGAAGAGGGTGAGATAGTGATATATACCGATCGCCGCCGACCGTTAGGTCTGTTCCGTGAATATCTTTATGACGAGGATCTCACCAAGGAGGCACATAGCGACGGAGTGTATCGCACCGGCGATGTAGCCACACGCGATGAAGACGGCTATTTCTGGTTTGTGGGACGCGCCGACGATGTGATCAAATCGTCGGGCTATCGTATCGGTCCTTTCGAGGTGGAAAATTCACTGATGTCGCATCCGGCTGTGGTGGAATGTGCCATAACCGGAGTCCCCGATCCGGTAAGAGGTCAGATCGTGAAGGCCACGGTGGTGCTTGCTCCCGACTACAAGGAAAAGATTGGAGATGATCTGGTGAAGGAGCTTCAGAATCATGTGAAGGTCACCACCGCTCCTTATAAATATCCGCGTGTAATCGAATTTGTGGATGAGCTGCCAAAGACTATAAGCGGCAAGATCAGACGTGTGGAGATACGCGCCAAGCATCCTTCACACGGACGTGCCGACGCATGCTGACTAAGATAATCAATACAGGGATGCTTTTGAGCATCCCTGTATTGATTATTGTCATATTTTTCCCGAGTCATGATAGGAGTAGTATCCGCCGGCAGTAACGATGATATGGTCGAGAAACCGTATATCCATTATATTGCAGGCATCACGGATCTTTCTTGTTATATTGTCGTCGGGGCCGCTGGGCGCAAGATTCCCCGAAGGATGATTATGACACAACACCAATCCTTGAGCCTCAAGCAGCAATGCCTCCTTCACTATCGCCTTCACATCAAAGATGGAAGCCACGGCGCTTCCGATAGTGAACCGCTTCTTTATGATCACGTCGTTGCGGCGACCAAGATAAATGGCCCATATCTCTTCGTGCGACAGGTTTCCTATCTCGCTTCTCATGAGATCGAATATGGCTTGCGAGGATGTGATGATATATTTCTCCCCCACTTTCTCCCGATTATAGCGACGTGTGATCTCCATGGTTGCCAGTATCTGCAGCCCCTTTGTCTCCCCGATTCCCTTGGTGGCCATAATCTCATTAAGCGACTTCCGCTCAAGGCTGAAAAGGGAATGTGCGTTGTCGCGCATCAGGTCGCGACATAACTCGGTGATAGGCTTCCCTTTTAGCCCGGTGCGCAGAATAAGCGCCCACAGGTCGGGAGTGGATAAAGACTCGATGCCATATTTGAGGGCACGTTCACGGGGCTGGTCATCGGCATCCATATCCTTCACCTTCAGGACACGTCCTGTCGTTTCCTCATATTCTTTGTTTTCCATGATGCAGACAATTCCTAAAGACCTTCGTTTTCCCCTTTCCTTATCTCTTTCTCCCTTTCGGCATCTCTTCCACGCCGAAGGATGATACGCGTGAAATAGGCCCGGATAAATCCCGTGCCATATCCAAGGAGCTGCACCATCGAGGCCACCACACCCTGCGAGGCTATCTTGACGCTTCTTGTAGCCATCAAGCCTCCTATCCATAAGGCAAAGATATAGAGTGCCAATGGAATCAGCAGCCACGGATAAAAGAACGATCCAATAATCAAAGCACATGATCCTATGGTAAACACTGCAGGGAGCCAATGCACCAGCTTCATGGATCCGGGATAAAGGAGTTCGAGAGTGATGCGCGACTGGCCGAACACATGCACCTGCTTCCAGAATTTCTTCATATCCACTCTTCTCTTGTGATATACATACACCTCGGGATAGAGCGTAATCCTGAATCCGTTGAGACGGATGCGTGTGCTCATGTCGATATCCTCGCTAAACATCTCGCGGAAGCCTCCTGTCTTCTCATACACTTCGCGTGAGAATCCCATATTGAAAGTGCGTGGAGTGAATTTCTCCATCGACACTTTTCCACCTCTGATTCCTCCGGTGGTAAGGAAGGATGTCATGGCATAGTTGATAGCTTTCTGTGTGTCGGAGAAAGAATCGTGAGCTGCGTCGGGGCCTCCGAAACAGTCGGCCGGATCCGCTTCGATACTCTTTCGCAGTTTCTCTATATAATCAGGAGGAAGGATACAATCCGAATCCACGAATATGAAGAAATCACCCTCAGCACGCTCAAGACCGTAATTGCGGGCAATACTTCTTCCCTCATTCCCTTTCCTGTAATATTTCAGTCGAAGGGATTCCGAACTATAATCGTCGGAAAGAGCAGGGATAGTTGAACCATCTTCTACGAGAATAATTTCAAATCCCTTGTCGGTCTGCGCCTCCAGACTGGCAAGGAGATCGGCCACCTCCTCGGGGCGATTATATACCGGAACGATGATAGAGAAAAGCATAGGAATAAAGAATTAGTTTTAGGAATCAGACATTTCTTGAGTCAGCAACCGGGACGTGTCTGGAAAAAGAGAATGGAGCGTCAATGAAAGCACCAAGGGCAATCACTTCCGCTCCAAACAGTTTCCCTTTAATTTAATATAAGGGCATCAAGCCTTTACACGGCCCACGTAGCTTCCGTCACGAGTATCAACCTCGATGAGCTCGCCTTCGTTGATGAAGAGAGGCACTTTCACAGTGGCACCGGTTTCAACCGTGGCGGGTTTGAGAGTGTTGGTGGCAGTATCACCCTTGAGTCCGGGCTCTGTATAAGTCACCTTAAGCACGGTCTTGACAGGCATCTCGGCATAAAGCACAGTGTTGGTGGAAGAGTCGGAAACCACCTCCACAGTGTCGCCTTCCTTCATGAATGCGGCACCGGTCACCACTTCCTTAAGGATAGGAATCTGCTCGAAGGTCTCATTGTTCATGAAGATATCATCTTCGCCGTCGGCGTAGAGATACTGGTAGGGACGACGCTCCACGCGAACATCCTCAAGCTTCTCACCGATGTTGAAGCGACGCTCGATCACACGACCGTCAACAACATCTTTAAGTTTTGTACGCATGAAAGTATTTCCTTTACCGGGCTTTACGTGGAGAAACTCCACACAGAAATAGAGACGGCCATCGAGACGGATGCAAGTGCCGTTCTTAATGTCTTGAGCGTTCATCATAACGATAAAAAGATATTATGTTCTAATTTATTTTCGTTTCAAACCCTCTTTAAGGGTAATTTTCATTAAAATCAGCTCTTTTTTTAAGCCAATGCAAAATTAATAAAAAAATTTAGACCATGAAAATTTGGCAATTCAAAAATGAATGATTAATTTTGCAGTCCGAATGCCGACCTATAGCCATAACCGCGGCATTGTTGTATTCAATTAAAATAGAAAAAGATGAAAAGAACTTTTCAACCCTCCAACCGCAGAAGAGTAAACAAACACGGCTTCCGCGAGAGAATGGCCACTAAAGACGGCCGCAAAGTTCTCTCTCGCCGTCGCGCCAAAGGTCGCGCTTCCCTTACAGTTTCCGACCATTTGGCAAGCAAGTAATCTCTGATTACTTTCGACTCGCAAAGATACTACCCCGTCCTTATCGACGGGGTATTTTCGTTTTTATCATTACTTCTCGCCCCTATTCTCTTTCTATTCTTTTTCTTTATTCTCTTTTTCTTTATTCTTTTGGCGCCGGAGCATCATCAGTGCCTTATAAAAAAGTATTTTTCTCACCTTTCCGTCAAGCTCCTCCTCTTTTATCTCGCCCTTGCTTACCGCCTCCACCACCCTCTTGATCTCGCTGTCGGTCTTGACCGGGGCAAGAATCATATTGGCTCCGGCCTCTATGGCCTTGTCGGCTCCGTTTCCTTCGGCTCCTCCCATATTCAGGGCATCCGTAAGGATTAGACCGTCAAAGCCCAGATCTTTCACAAGAAGACGGTTGATCACCGTGGGAGACACTGCCGCCGGTCGCATTTCGGGGTCGATGGCAGGCACCGCGAGATGACCAACCATTACTGCCGACAGACCGGACTCTATATATTTTTTAAAAGGATAAAGATCGATTGAATCCATCTGATGCAGGGTGCGCTCCACCACAGGCTTCTTCTTATGGCTGTCGCCCGTGGCAGCCCCGTGTCCGGGAAAATGCTTTGCCACACTCATCACACCCTCGCTTTCAAGACCGCGCGCGTATGCCACCGCAAGATCAGACACCCTCACCGGGTCCGCTCCATACGAACGGCGTCCCATAAAGCTTGTGGAATCAGCCACATCCAGCACCGGACCCAACACCATGTTTATCCCTATCTCCCGGCATTGACGGGCAACCAATGCGCCGTAGCGGAACATCTCCTCCTCAGTAGCCACCTTCCCTACTTCCGAATTCACGGGATAGACCGGTTCATCGGAAAGACGCATCCCCAATCCCCATTCCGCATCTATCGAAATGAAAGGGATCACAGCGGAGGCTTTTGAAAGAGAATCGGAAAGATGTCTCGCCGATTCGGAATCCCCTTTAAGAAGCACCACGCCTCCCACTCCCTTCTTCCCATATTCTCCCAATACCTTAAGGGTATAGGCGTCGTCGCGGGAGAAAAGCGCCGGCATCATCAATTGGGCGGCTTTCTCCTCCAAAGTCATCCGCGCAAGAATGGAGTCGGCAATGGCCTCGGCTCTTATGCCAAGGTCGTTCTCCCGCCGGATGCTGTCGTTCATACGTTCCGTTTCCCCAATATCGGTCCTCTCCCTCTTCGATAAGCCGCAGCTTCCACAAAGAAGGACAAAAGATATTATCATTACAGGGAAAAGGAGTTTTTTCATGGTTACGGAGAGATCTCTTTATCGGTCAATTTCATTGATTTCGATAAATCTCGGACTCATATCCGCCTGCACCGGAATGCCCAGAGCAGCCAGCCTGCGGATATAATCGAGTATTCTCACGTTTACAATCTGCGAGTCGCGCCAGAGCAGGGTGTTTTCGGCAAGCGATGTGAGTCCGTCATTGCCATTGGCGATATAGTCAATCGTGGAAAGCACATATTCTTTTTCTGGATCAATGATTTTGCCGTCGATCACCACCTTCACATCATCGTCTCGGTCGGATATAACGCGGAGATTCCCGCTTATAGCCTCGCCACCCTTTGCAGCAGCCACTTTCATAGCCTTGATAAAATCCTCTCCTTTGATCCTTATGATCTGAATGGAATTAGAAAACGGAAAAGTGGCGAGTATCTGACCTTCGGTGATCCTCCCCTTATGCATGGGCTGGCGGATACCACCCACATTCATCATGCCGAAGTCAACCTCCGGAAACGCAGGGTTCACTTTTCTGAGGGAATCGGCCACCTGCCGGCCATACCATAAAGCGAAATCTCCGGCCCAGTTGGGATAGGCACCTGTGCGCGAATTATTCTCCATCTCTACCTGCGAATAGCCTATTACATGATTATTCACCGAATCCACCTTGCTTTTATAAGGCGCGAGAAAGGAGATGATCTCCTTGTCGTATTTTTCCGCCGGGAACCGGTCGGTCACCGGAATGAACTTATATTCATAATTCCGGTCCTTGAGTCTGTCAAGATCAATCTTTATATAGCCTAAATTCTTTCCATATTTACCGGTTTGTGCCACCAAGACCGGCAGTCCCACAGAATTCTTTATCATGTAAGGGGTTTTCTCGGGATGGGCCGGATCCACGAAAGTATGGGAATGTCCGCCGATGATGATATCTATGTCACTGCTCTCCCGGGCAAGATCTATATCGGTTTTCTTATCCATCTCCGATGTATATCCTATATGGGTCACGGCCACAACAAGGTCGCATTTCTTCTCTTTTTTAAGGAATGAGGCCCATTTGTTGGCGCTCTCTATGGCATCGTCATAATCCATCTCGCCATAGTTTTCTTCCGCGATAAGGCTCTCGGGATCGATGTTTATACCTATGAATCCCACCTTCTTCTTGCCGATTTTCTTTATCACATACGGTTCGAAGAGACCATCCAGCGGAGTGTCCTCAAAATCATAATTGGAAGCGAGACGCGCCCCTTTCACTTTCTTGTAATGACGTGCGAGTTCGTCAAGCCCATTGTCGAATTCATGATTGCCAAGAATACGTATGTCGTAACCCATCATATTGAAAAGCGGATACTCCACATCTCCGCGGAAATAATTGAAATAGAGGGTACCCTGCACCATATCTCCCGCATCCACGAGAATAACGTTCTTCTCCGCATTTCTCACGGAATCTATTATTGCCTTCCGTGGAAGCACTCCACCTGTGCCGTCGGAAGCGATATCGATATTGGAATGAGTGTCGTTGGTATGTAGTATCACCAGGCTTTCAGCCAAGCTTCCTAATGCAAGAAGCGATGAGGCTGAGATAATGATAGAGCGTAGCAAGTTTTTCATCTTTAGGATTCATTGTGGTTTATATTACAAAAGTAAGAAAAAGGATGATAAAATCAAAATCTGTGCGGTCACTGTTAGATATAGAAGAGGGTGCAGCTCTTTATTTGAACTGCACCCTCTTTATAATGAAGTTGTTTAAACTTATTTACGAATGTTAATATGAAATTGTTTTTACCTTCTTTTATTAACCCTTGCGGATCTTTTTGGCTGCTTTCACCTCTCTCATCGGCACCAACCGGGAGGTTGCTGCCTCTTCGAGAGTCGAAATCAGCTCAAAAATATCTCGCAATTGTTAATAAAAAATAAGTTTAAACAACTTCAATATATTAAAAATTCGATCTTAGAATGTGATGAGATTTTCACCGGTCATGTCGGAAGGCTGTCCCATCTCCATGAGGTGAAGCAGTGAAGGAGCCACATCGGCAAGACGGCCGTCTTTCACCTTGGCATCCTTGTGCGATCCGATATAGATGAAGGGCACAGGGTTGAGTGAGTGAGCTGTGTTGGGGCTTCCGTCGGCATTGAGCGCATGGTCGGCATTACCGTGGTCGGCGATGATGATGCTCTCATAACCATGAGCCTTAGCTGCCTCTACCACTTTCTCCACGCATTTGTCGAGGGTCTCGACTGCCTTCTGGATTGCGGGATATACTCCGGTGTGACCCACCATGTCGCCATTAGCGAAGTTCACAACCACGAAGTCATATTTCTCGCTGTCGATAGCCTCAACCAATTTCTCGGTCACCTCAGGAGCGCTCATCTCGGGTTTCAGGTCATAGGTAGCCACCTTTGGTGAAGGCACAAGGATACGATCCTCTCCCTCGTAAGGAGCTTCGCGACCACCGTTGAAGAAGAATGTAACGTGAGCGTATTTCTCAGTTTCCGCGATATGAAGCTGCTTCTTTCCATTCTTTGACAGATACTCTCCGAGAGTGTCGGGCACATCTTGCTTGTCGAAAAGGATATGCACATCCATGAATGAATTGTCGTATGGAGTCATGCAGTAATACTGAAGTCCGGGAATAGGCTTCATGCCGTCCTCCTCATGCTGGGTGAGAACCACTGTGAGCTCCTTTGCGCGGTCGTTGCGATAATTGAAGAAAATCACCACATGACCTTCACCTATTGTTCCGTCAACAGTATCGTTTACGATGGGCTTGATGAACTCGTCGGTCACACCTTCGGCATAAGATTCCTCAACGGCTTTCACCACATCATCGGTTTTCTTACCTTTACCATCTACAAGAAGATCGTATGCTTCCTTGACACGTTCCCATCTCTTGTCACGGTCCATGGCATAGAATCGGCCAATTACCGATGCGATCTTGCCTGCGCTCTTTTCGCAATGATCCTCCACTTCACGAAGGAAACCGGCGCCGCTCTTGGGGTCGGTGTCGCGGCCATCCATGAAGCAATGGATGAATACCTTGTCGAGATCATAATCCTTGGCTGTGTCGCAAAGGGCATAAAGATGATTAAGTGAGGAGTGAACGCCTCCTGCTGAAGTCAGACCCATGAAATGGATGGGCACATTGTGTTCCTTGGCATAGGAGAAAGCCGACTTGATCTCAGGGTTTTCTTTAAAAGAACCGTCGGCGATTGCACGGTTGATCTTCACAAGATCCTGATAGACCACACGTCCGGCTCCGATATTTAGGTGACCCACTTCCGAGTTACCCATCTGCCCGTCGGGAAGGCCTACATTCTCTCCACTGGCCTGAAGTTTTGAATGAGGATATTCTGCCACGAGCTTATCCATATAGGGTGTGGGGGTATTGAAGATGGCATCATCTTTCTGATGGTCGCCGATACCATAACCATCAAGGATGATAAGCAAAGCTTTTTTTGACATGATATTTTATTTTTAATGTTTCGTTTTAAAACTATAACAACCCGACCTGCATGACAGATCGGGCTGCGTTATTTTCATGCAAAATATTATTTTGCTTTTTTGACAAAGCGCTCTTTGATACGAGCCTTCTTACCGGTGAGGTTACGGAGATAGTAAAGTTTAGCACGACGCACTTTACCATATTTCATCACCTTCACAGATTCGATGAAGGGAGACTCCATGGGGAAGATACGCTCCACGCCGATACCATCGGAGATTTTACGCACTGTGAAACGTTTCTTATCGCCATGGCCGCTGATTTTGATAACGACGCCACGATACTGCTGGATACGTTCCTTGTTACCCTCTTTGATACGGTAAGCGACAGTCACTGTGTCGCCGGGGCCGAAAGCATCAATGTCTTTCTTGGGAGTAGCAAAAGCTTCCTCTGCGATTTTGATTAAATCCATTTTACCTTTAAATATTTATTGGTTACTTTGCAATATAAATAAGTATCTTTTCCGACTGCATCCCGTGCGGTCGCTTACCAGAGATTGCAAAACTGTTGCAAAGTTAATAAAAATTTCTGATATAAAGAAATATATCAAAAAATTTAGCCTTAAATTAATTTAAAATGGCGAAGAAAAGTTATACCCTCTTCCCCGAAGGGATGAACCTTGGTTCAGACAAGAGTAAAATGCTTATCTTCGATCTGTTGCAAAGCCTTCTCCGGCGAATGGTCATATTTAAGCCCTATGATATAGATATAATCTTCGGTCTCTATCTTGAGGTCTATACTGCCATCGGAAGTATGTACTTCGGTTTCGGTGTCAAGGCCGATGATATGGGTAAGGAGATAAAAGGCGTTATAGAAATTGTTTTCATTATCCATCTTCATCTTATAGTCGATTCCGGCGAAAAAAGCATGCATAGATCGCATGGCCTTATCAGGATACCCACAAATAAAATTGTCGATTATCTCTTCAACTATCCTGTTGGCCGGCTTTCTTGAGCAACTCACATAATAAGGAAGAAGAATTTTGTAAAGGCCCGTCTTCACTTCATTGTTGGGAATCCCCAACCGGAACTTATGCAGTTTGCGCTGATAACCCTTTATCGTAAGGTAACCGGTCTGATAAAGGAGAGCTGTAGGATCCGGATTAAGCAAATCCAAACCCTTCAAATCTTCTGATTTGCAATAGTAATTGAATGTCTCCTCAAGGTCGGCATCCATACGCTTTAAGGATTCTGCCACAATAGTAGGAAGTCCGGTATCATTCCAATAATTCTCTATGCTGGATTTCTTTAATGCGTTCAAGAGTGACCAAGGATTATAGATGTCGCTCCCATCTGCAGAGAAACGGTAACCTTCGTAATTACGCTTCAATTCTCTGAGGGCACCATCATAACTCATATGATTCTTATCTGCCAATTCCAATAGGCCATCCTGAAAATAGACTTTAATTTCATTCTCCGTGATGCCGCAGATGTCAGCGTATGATTTGTCGAAAGTGATATCTTCAATATTATTTAGATCAGAGAAGATGTTGAGCCTGCTGAAACGGCTCACCCCCGTCATGAATACGAGACGAAGGTGTTCTGCCGAACTCTTGAAATTGGAATATATGGAAGCTAATTGTGCGCGGTAATCCTCGAATATCTCTTGCTTGTTCAGATTCCCGACCAGAGGCTTGTCATATTCATCCACAAGCACCACCACCTGCCGACCCGTCTTTTCATGAGCCGAAGCAATGATTGAAGCAAATCTTTGAGAGTATTCGGTATCTTTCACCTCTACACCGTATCTTTCTTCCCATTCGCGGAAAAGTCGATCGAGCATATCGAAAAGCTTCCTTTTTTCCAAATAGCGATTTGTATTCAAATCCAAATACAGCACGGGATATTCCATCCACTTCCAATCGGTAGAATCGATATATAGACCCTTGAACAACTCACGTCTGCCTTCAAAAAAGTATCTCAGAGTAGAAACCGAATCGGCGCGGACGAGCGATAAAATAATACTGAGAGGCGGAATTCGCTATCTTATCTATGAACTGAGTCTTGTCCACATAAATGCTTCCTCTCTCGCGCAGCTGTCTGAAATCCTGCTGTCCGATCGGATAACCCTCCATTTTGGTCGGTATTTCTTTCATAAGCTTCTCTTTTTGGCAAAGATAATACTTTTCCAATAATTTGGCAAGCTATCGATTGTGCAAATATATAACTACTTGATTAGCTATAGCATACCGATTCACGAATAACTTATGATCCGGCCCACCTCTCCGGAGAATATACTATGGTTATCTGTGGGTTGGCAACGCACGGGGCAACCCCCGGTTAGGTTGGACGGCAACCCCTCCGGGGTAACAAAGTATATAAAGAAATATCCCCGACCCCATTATTGCAGGGACCGGGTATATTTAATTAAGTTTATGTTGATAATTCGAAAATTTCAGATATTTATTTCACCAATGTCTTTTTACCATTGATAATATAAATTGATCCGGGAGCCGGAACTTCTATTCTCCTACCTGAAAGGTCGTATATCACGGTATTGGAATCCAACTCAGAGGCTTCGATCTTGTCGATACCTGAACCCAAAACAGATTTCCCCTCAATATTCTCAAAGAAATCAGCCCATTCACTGGCTTTATAGTCATCAAGAGACTCATCGGGACAATACACGGTAACCAATGATCTGTCCACTCCACGGAAAGGATCTGTCATTCCCTCCCAGGCGTCAAACTCTGCAGGCTTCTCACCGTTACAGATAATTTGAGTCAGAGCGGTGCAGTTATAGAACGCGAGATTTGCAATAGACTCCAATGATTCAGGAAGCTCCACCTTCGTGAGCTTCTCGCAACCGGCAAGGACGCCTTCTTCCAAAACATCAAGTTCTGAGGGGAATGTGATTTGAGCGATCTGAGTGCCGGCAAAGGCCTGTGCGAAAATAACGGTCACACTCTCAGGAATGGAGATCTCTTCGAGTGCAGAATTGCAGAACGCCATCTCATCTATACCGGCCAGAGTTTCGGGAAGAACCACATTCTTTACAGCAGCCTTATAGAAAGCACCGCCAATGATGCCGCGGGTGCCGTCAAGCACAGTGTAGGAATCACCTTCCACACGGGGATATAGATAAAGGAACGAACCATCCGCATCATAAAGCACACCATCTACTGTTTTGAAGTATTCGCTATCCTCAGCTACCGAGATTTCAGCGATAGGAGAATTAGTGAAAGTATTGGAAGCAATCTTAGATACTGAAGCAGGAAGATTGAGCGTTTCAAGACCTGTATTCCAGAATGCCTGAGTTTCGATAGTTTCAAGACTTTCAGGAAGGGCAATATTCTTGAGAGCGGAGCAACCGAGGAATGTCATCTCCTTTATCTCCTTAAGACCGGAAGGAAGTTTCACGGTTTCAAGCGAGGTGCAGGATTCAAATGCCTCTATTGCAATCGACAGACATGATTCGGGAATCTCTACAGATGTGATTGCAGCCTTATAGAATACTCCTGATCCAAGAGATTCGAGAGTGGAAGGAAGTTTCACGTCGGTGAGCTGCTCACACATTGCGAATACAGAAGAACCGAGTGATACGATTCCCTCAGGAATCTCCACAGAGGAGATATGAGTGGTGCGGAAAGCATAGTCTCCAATCTCAGTGAGAGTAGAAGGAAGATTGATCTCCTCAAGGTCAGACTGGCGGAAAGCACCATAACCGATCGAGCGAAGTCCTTCGGGAAGAACAGCCTTTGTAACAGACGACCAATAGAAGGCTTCTCTACCGATCGAAACCACGTCAAGCACTGCTCCTCCGCTATGAGTGACAGTAGCAGGTATCTCGATTTCCTTGACTCCGGAAGCCACACCGGTAACTTCCACTTCATTCTCTGCCACTACCTTATATTCAAGGTCGCCGACGGTGAATTCAGTTCCTACAGGAACTTCCTCCACAGCACCGGCCAACTTATCGGCGCAGAACGAAGATATTGCCATATTTTCTACATCCACCGCTAAATAGCAGGGTTCATCCACAGATGTAAGACCTATGCCCCATCCTTCTGATGTGGAGCTGAGCCACTGTATAGGCAATGCCTCGGTGCCGATCACCCATTCGCCTGCCTCATTCTTTGTGGCCTTATATATATTGAAAGCGGGTTCATTATACCATTCACAATCAGAGGCTGAAACCAAGATATTCCCTTCCACCTCAGGCGAGATCATATAGTAGATGGTCATATTCGGATATTCACGGATATGATTACCCTCCTCTACTGTCACACCTTTCTTGCCATCCTTTTCATAGCTTATGAATTTCTCTACCGATTCTTTCTGCTCAATAATGTCCACATAATCCCAAACATCATAATCATAAGATTTCACCACTTCCCAGCCGATCCAATCAGCGGGAAGGCTCTTGTCGGGGAGATCGAAATCGGCCACATATCCTGTGGGTTTTTCTATTCCACTACCGGCAAGGTTTACGGTAAATGTGCCGGCCTCGCCGAGATCAAGAGTCAACACTCCCTTATATTCATCCGCAGTTGCTGGTGAAAATACCACGGGGATTTCTGTTGATCCTCCTGACTCAAGTGTAGTGTCGAACTCTCCGAGAGTGAAGCAATCCGGAGCATCCAGAGTAGAGGCAATGGAGAATGGATTCTTTCCACTATTGCTCACTTTTATCTTTGATGAAGCAGTATCGCCGAGAAGAGTGGACGGGAAAGAGATATTATCCGTTGACACACTTGCACTGTAAGGTTCAAGCTCGCCAAATTCGAAAGTGGTCTGAGGAAGGAAAGTGGAACCGTAAGTGGTGCTTCCATTTGTGGTGTAAGCCGAACACATATAGTCGGTATTCACACCAAGGAAGATGGTGCGTGGATAAGCATTACCTTTTTCACCAAGACTGATTTGCAAAAGAAGATTATCTCCGGTATAAGAGAATGGAGTGGTAAACTTGAAAGATAGACTTCTTCCTTCCGCTTCCCCACTCATCTCTCCGCTATAGCATACGGTCCATTCGGGTTCGAAGAAATCCGCATATCCATACGAAAGATCACCATCAAACTTTTCGCTTTCCACAGTAGCTATGGAGAGAATCATGTCGGAAGTCATCCAGTCGGACGCATACCCATCCTCATTGATGTAGAAAGTGATTCCGTTGATTGATTGTCCCTTCATCCCCTCCAGTGAAGATGCGGGGTAAATCACCTGAGAACGACAATTAATATCGTCAAGATAATAGAAGTGGAAAGGGATGTAGCCATTAGTGTCATCACCCTCATTCACTGTCAGAGACGCGGCCCAGACATTAGGCACAATTGATGCACCAATGCCAATGGCCATGAGCCGGTACAGTTTAGTAAAACTTTTCATAAGCATTTGTATTAAGTTAATTAATGTATTATCTTTCCTATCAACATGATATTTTAGATAAACACATTCACGCTACAAATATATAGAAATTTCTCAATATTGTATTTCCCCTGATAAAAAAAATCTGAATTTTATTACAATTCTGCGATAAAAATTAATAAAAACGAAAATTAGGGTAATTTCTTTACCAAGATATGCCCAATCCCGGGCTAAGATATTCGCAGCCTATGATGAATATTGGCGCATAAAGGCTGCCCGCGAGGCCGCACAACAAGCTTAATCCGAATCAATTAATTTTCGGAGATAATCGATATAAACCTCGCATTTCTTAACTTCCTTTTTCTTACCACACGACTCACTCACTTCCCGTAGATAATGCCAGAACAGCAAACCGGTTTGAGGACTGACCGACAAGGTATCTTCACTTTTAATTTCACTATTCAGAATTATTAATGCTTCTTCCGGTCTATCCATCCCGTGAGCAGCAATATAGGCACGTGCCACTATAAACATCACACGCAGATCATTATATTCCGTATAATCATTGTCGCCTATTCTTTTTGATATCTCATCCAGAAGACAGAGTGCATACTCCTGCTGGTCAGGATAAATGGTCTGTTGAATGGCAAGAAGCAATAACAGGTAATCTGTGTTAAAACCATCAGTATCTCTTTTCTCTGATCTCAAAGCCATATAGCAAATTTCAATGCCTGCTTTTATAGACTTTAATTGATCATCAGTGAAATCAGACACATCTCTCCAGTTCCAATTCCGATTGCCGGCTACGATAGGAGAACATCCTTTTAATAAACTGATAGCCAAGTCATAACACACTTCTATAGGACACATGGAAGCTCTCATATAAAGATCTACAAAATCCATTTCTTCAGGATGCGCGATAACATAGTCATGGGAATTCCTCATGAATTCTTCATACTGTCTTTCAGAGATCTCATTATATTTCAGAGGATGCGTGTAAAGATAATAGCAGCTTTCACCCTCTATTGCTGCTTTAAGGTAACGGCGCATCTTTTCCTTATCTCCTTTCAAGATTGCCGCATTAAATAGAATCAAATTGAACTCTACAAAATCATATTTAAGAACGAACAACAGAGAATCTGAAAATAGAGCCAGTGCCTCCTCATACTGATTTTCGACCATCAACTGATCAAGAAGATAAAAGTAGATTAAATGCGACGCATACAGCAACGGTTGATATTCACCGTTGATAATATTCTTGGAAACTGCCAGATAATGATTCGATAGATGGGTATCATTTATACGATAGAGTATCTCCACAAGAGGAATAATAGCGGGATTATATTTCTCTGCCAAATTCAGAATTAAATCCTTTTGTTGAAATTCAATGGAATCGGGTTCAAAACAGTCATTCATTTTCTGATTGACATAATCACGCTCAAAATAAATTTGATCAAATCTGCTTTTAGATCTTCAAGTCCGGGTTGAATCTGACAAAAATCATTAATATCCTCAAGTGTCAGGTTACTGGTTTCTGCATAGGAACAGACTTCCTCTGCAAAGACCGTATCTCCCTTGCTATATGCATACCAAACCCATGACAATATCTCGCGAGGTGGGTAATCATATGGGTCCGACATGATTTTTTCCTTAATTTCAGTATAAAGCTTCTCATCTAAATTCCATTCTTTCCAATCGAGAGTATCTAAAAGAGATTTAAACTTTATTTCTTCCAACCTCACCGGTTTTATTCTATCTTCACTTTTTAGGGTGCCATTCTTTTCATAGCTGATTATCGGAGCTGGTGTATAAGATATAACAGATGTGTGCCGGTTTATGTATTTTATTTTCTCACTTGATATAAGGGTAAATTGTTTCACAATATTAATAATTTAGTATGTGGCAAAATTAAAAAGACAATGAAGTCGTACATTTGTAAGTTATAGATTTTAAAACCTTTTTTATCGAAACTAAGAGTGTGTTTACTTTTAAATGATTTTATAATTACATTTGTTAATTCGGTTTAAAAGTAAACACACTCTAAATATCATTGATAAATGATTTTGCGTCGGATCACAGTTGCTGTGCCATCTGCAGTGCGAGTACATTTTGTCCAGTTTCCATTTTGGTCCGTTTCAGATGAGGGATACGAAAATTTCATAGTCTCTCCCCCTCCCATTACATCATCATATCTGCGCTTTATGACACGCCCGGTTTTATCATGGTAGTTTTTATACGACCCACTGCTATAGCCCGTATCTTCATCATATTTCTCCACCAATCCCTTCTTATCATAATAGTAGGTGAAATCCATGTAGCCGAATTCCCCATCCTCTTCAAACACATCTTCTTCATATCTCAGATTCTTGATACGGCCCTCTTTATCCCGTCTGATTTTCACCTTATATCCATTCACCGACATAAGGTTGCCTTTAGAGTCGAAAAGATAGGTGTTGCTTCCATGTTTCTCTCCTGATGAAGTATAGAAAGTCTCAACAAGTTGCTCGACTTTTCCCTTCGCATTGAGAATCAAGGCATCTGAATAAACCTCTGTTTCAGGGGTTACCACTGAATCTTTCTCTACCTCAGTTGCGGTGGTATCTGAAGAAGGCACAAGGGTGTCCTTTAGAATCTCAGTTTCTACAATAGTGGAATCCGAACCGGTGCTTTCCTTATGAGAGCAAGCTGCGAGAGATAAAGAAAACACAGTCAGATATAAAGGAATCTTTTTCATACGAGTCGGCATTAAATTATTAAGTGGGCTCATTAAAGAAGTAATAGCAAACCATAGGAAGGTCGGATATAAACATTGTTGATCTCTTCTTATGAGCTGATTTTTGGAATTTTTCAAATTTACCAATAAAAATTTATATTCGCAAATCTAATCACGTGATTAGCTAATAATTGCAGCGTTGACTCCTATTCCCCGGAGGGATGAACTTTGCTGATTACTTTGCTTTGCATTTGCTATGCAATTGCATAATATATATTATTAGTAAAATTTAAATATTTATTTTATAATTATTTATTATAAATATAATTGTTTAATATTTATAATTTTATTATTATATATTTATAATTATATTATTATTTATACCCTACTCTATACGCGAGTACACACGCACGCGAGAGAGTCGAATCTGATGTCTCATTTGAAAAAAAAGAAGAATTTGTAAAGAAATAAGGATTCGGAGCCGGAGAAAGTTACGAACTTTGGGGCGT
>CAMWUJ010000053.1 GCA_947177405.1 uncultured Porphyromonadaceae bacterium
AGATAATCATTTTCCATTTGATAGGATGGTAAGTTCAACCTCTCCGAGGTAGAGGAGTGTGGTCCGGGGTTCCGGGGGTAGGCTCGTGCCTCGCAACCCCCGGTTTACAAAGGTATAATCCCTCCGGGATAGAGGGGAAATGGTTAAGGAGTTGGATATATGCTATCCCGCGATGGATATGTTAACTCTCCCGTCCTCCCGTTCTCCGGTCAAAAAATATTCTCCAGTCAATATATCCTGTCCTCCGGTCAAAAAATTAACTCTCCTGTTCTCCTGTTCTCTTGTTCTCCAGTCAAAGAATTAATCTCCTGGCCTCCCCGTTCTCCTGTCAAAAAATATTCTTCTGTCCTACTGTCTCCTGTCAATATATCATAGACCCCGGTCATAAATTAAATGTACAAAATGTACATAGGATTTTCACGCGATGCACTTTAATTTTGTAGAAGTCAAATAAAATCAACTCACCGGAGAGCAAATTTCAGGAAAAATGCTTATATTTGCAAGTGCAATGATTTTCCAAATGAAATCATAGCAGACATATCGAAAGCGCTTCAGCGGGTCATATCCGGAATCTGGACAATTCCACGACATGATGACAAGCAGGAAAACGCTCTCTCGGATGTAATGAATCGGTATCCCCCGGCAGGGGGAGACCGCTATCATACACACCCGTGGTGAGTTGATTTTTTGTAATCTTCATGTCGGCAGTCCAGAGCCCCGGATAGGATTACTGAAATTGGCTCACCTCTTTTATGTAAAATTAAATTATCTCAAATATGTCAAAACGAAAGCTCTTTTGTGAAATCTCACCGTTAACTTATAAGATATCCAAGAAAAAATGTATAGTGACGAGAAAATTAAAGGATCTTCTCAATAATTCGAAATTCGCGCACACTAAGTCGGAGACTCCTCTACCTGTTCAAATCTATAAACACAATTCATTAATTCGCAGAAAGTTAGGAAATACCGAATTAGAATTACAGGAAAACAAAGCAGTCAATCTTGCACTCTCCACTCCAAAGGTGAATGGAATCATCATTCGTCCGGGCGAAACCTTCTCCTTCTGGAGGTTAGTGGGTTCCGATTCAGCGAAAAACGGATACCGGGAAGGATTGACCATAGCCGGAGGGAGACCCTCGCGAGGTGTTGGAGGTGGACTCTGCCAGTTTACTAATCTCATCCATTGGATGGTGCTTCATTCCGAGTTGACAATCGTGGAGCATCACCATCATGATGGCATTGATCTTTTCCCCGATTTCAAAAGGCAGATACCTTTCGGCACCGGTACCAGCATCGTTTATAATTATCTCGACTATCGTTTTTTAAATAATACTGACAGGACCTATCAGATTCTGGTATGGTCGGATGGTGAATACCTTCGTGGAGAGCTGCGGGCTGACAAGACACAGGATAAATCCTCTCATGTCCATTCAGACAATGAATTTTTCTCCGAAGAGAATGGAATAGTATATCGGAATGGAGTTGTGTATAAAGATACGATCGACAAAAAGACCGGCAACACTATTTCAAGGGAGGTGATTAGAAAAAATCATGCCAGAGTGATGTATGATACCTCAAATCTTGAGATCAGAAAGTAATTCTTTTTTATTAAAAAGAATCGCCTGTCCACTTCAGAATAGAATCAGATAAATAACCATACTTGTCAAAAGAAATATACCAAGACTTTCACCGGACAGCGAACTATCACCTACTATGACCCTAATTGAACAAATATTACCGAGATGATTTTGACTTGCATACCTTGAGGGTAACACCTTGGTTAGCTTTGGGTTAACAGGGTGCAACCCCTCCGGGGTAGAGGAGTGTGGGCCAGAGTTCCGGGGGTAGGCTCGTGCCTCGCCAACCACCGGCTTACAATAGTATAACCCCGTCCCGGGGTAGAGGGGTATTGGATTCGGTGGCCGGAGGTAGGCTCGTACCTCGCCAACCCCCGGTTTACAATGGTATAATCCCTCCGGGATATAAGAGGAGGATTTGCACCTCTCTGCTTACCGAGAAAATGCAAATCCTCCGGGGCTTTTTTAGAATTCATAGTCCACGCAGGCGCGTGAATCTTTCACCGGGCCGATGATCGAGGCGGCGGCTACGTGGGCCGGATGCTTGGCATAGACATCGACGTAGGCCATTGTCGGAACTATGGCTGTGAGCACCAGATCCCAAGTCTCTGCCGGATTCTCGTTGATACCTACCTCCATTGATTCGAGGCAGGGGATTACTGCAGGAAGCGCCAACAGGGCCTCCTTGAATCTGAGGGCGTGGTCGCGGCGCACTGCCTCGTCGCCCTTGAATTTGAATGATACTATATGCTTTACCATTTCTATTTTTCTTTATTTTTATTACAAATACTCTCTAACGGGGCACAGCCCCGACGGAAACAGCTTCGCGACAATTCTTGAGTAAGCGATGGGAGATTTTCCCTGTTAAACTTACTTTGCCGGTTATGCTTACTTTGCCGGTTATGCTTTCTTTGCCGGATACAGACGCTCGCGGGCTGCCGCTACCTTGGGATCCTCGATATAATCGTCATAGTCCATCATCTTGTCGATGATACCATTGGGGGTGAGCTCGATTATACGGTTGCAGACGGTCTGGATAAACTCGTGGTCATGACTCGACATCAGGATTACACCCTTGAAATTCTGGAGGGTATTATTGAATGCCTGGATGGATTCAAGGTCGAGGTGGTTGGTAGGGGAGTCGAGCACGAGGGTGTTGGCATCGGTGAGCATCATGCGTGCAATCATGCATCGTATCTTCTCGCCTCCTGAAAGCACACTTGCCTTCTTCAATACCTCTTCGCCCGAGAAAAGCATCTTGCCGAGGAATCCTTTAAGATATATCTCCGATGAATCCGAACTATACTGACAAAGCCAATCCACCAGATTGAGGTCTGATTCGAAAAACTCGCTGTTGTCGAGTGGCAGATATGCATTGGTTATGGTCTGCCCCCATTCATATTCACCGGCATCGGCCTTGCGGTTGCCCATGATGATTTCGAAGAAAGCTGTCATGGCACGCGGGTCGCGCGAAAGGAAAGCGATCTTGTCGCCTTTCTCCACCTGAAAATTCACATCATCGAAGAGCACCTCGCCATCCACTGAAGCCTTAAGACCCTTCACCTCCAGGATCTTGTTACCCACCTCGCGGTTGGGCGTGAAGATAATACCCGGGTAACGACGAGTGGAAGGCTGAATCTCCTCGATATTCAGCTTCTCAAGCATCTTCTTGCGGGAAGTGGTCTGCTTGCTCTTAGCCACATTGGCGCTGAAGCGTTGTATAAACTCCATGAGCTCCTTGCGTTTCTCCTCAGCCTTCTTATTGGCGGCCTGCTGCTGCCGAAGGGCGAGCTGCGACGACTGATACCAGAAATCGTAGTTGCCGGCAAAGAGAGAGATCTTGTTATAATCGATATCAAGAGTATGAGTACTTACTGCGTTGAGGAAGTGTCGGTCGTGAGAGACCACAAGCACCGTATTCTCGAAATTGGCGAGATAATTCTCCAGCCATGCCACGGTTTCGAGGTCAAGGTCGTTGGTAGGCTCATCGAGGAGGAGATTATCGGGATTGCCGAAGAGAGCTTTTGCGAGGAGCACACGCACTTTCTCATTAGCGCTGACATCCTTCATAAGCATATTGTGACGGTCTTCCTTGATACCGAGTCCCGAGAGGAGAGCTGCGGCATCGCTTTCGGCGTTCCATCCTTCAAGTTCGGCGAAGCGCTCCTCCAGCTCGGCAGCACGTATGCCGTCGGCATCCGAGAAATCCTCCTTGGCATATATGGCGTCTTTCTCCTGCATGATATCCCATAGCACGGAGTGACCGCGAAGCACAGTCTCCAGCACTGTGCACTCATCAAATTCAAAGTGGTCCTGACTCAATACCGACAGACGTTCACCCGGCCCGAAGGTCACTGTGCCCGAAGTGGGAGTGAGATCGCCCGAAAGGATTTTCATAAGAGTGGATTTCCCGGCTCCGTTTGCGCCGATGATGCCATAGCAGTTGCCGTGTGTGAAGGTGAGATTCACATCCTGAAAGAGCACACGCTTGCCAAACTGCATGCTCAGATTGTTTGTCTGAATCATTATGTAAAGTATTCTGTTTATTGGTGTTTGCGGGGCACGTTGATGTTATATTGATTGAAAATCTTCTCAGCTCCGCGGTTGAAAAGATTCCAGTGTTCCTTCTGGCCGGCCGGTATTTTCTCAGGCATCCATGATGGGATTACACAGAAGTTGTCGGAGTTTCCTGTAGGCTTGGCAGAAAGGAATGTGTCGTAATTGGCCTCCTTGAATATTGGCTTCCCTGCCGCATCGCGACCTATCACGGCTCTGACCAGTGCGCCTCCACGGGTGTCGGCCGTCTTCATGTTGGAAATGAAATTTCCTAAAGAATAGACCACCAAGGCGTCCTTGCCCGTTTTCTCATTCTTGACCACCTGCATTGGCTGGATCACATGTGGATGGCCTCCAATCACGAGATCCACTCCCTGATCAAGCAGAAAGTTGGCGAGATTCTCCTGATTCTTATTCTGGGTGAGCACATACTCCACGCCCCAGTGCACGGTCACCACCACGATCTCGGCGCCGGCCTTGCGGGTGGCCTCAATCTCGCGGGCCATCTTGTCGCGGTCGATATATGCCACTTCCATACCATCTTTGGCTTCGATACCGTTTGTGCCGTAGGTATAATTAAGGAAACCGATCTTGAATCCTTTAATATCCTTCACGAAAGGCACTTCTTTCTGACGCGCTATGGAATCGTGGTAGGTGCCGATATGATCCACTTGGAGGGAGTCGAGGGCGGTGAGAGTGCGCCGTGCGGCTTTCATGCCGCTATCGAGGCAATGGTTGTTGGAGGTGAGAAACATATCGAATCCTACATCCTTGAGCGCTTGCGCGAAACTGTCGGGAGCCGAGAAGCAAGGATAACCCCGATATACAGGGCCTCCGCCGAGAGGCACCTCAAGATTCACCACCGCATAGTCAGCTTCCTGAACTGTAGGGGCGATATATGTGAAACATTGCGAATAATCATACCCTTTCTCCCCTCCACGTATCTTTGCCTGGTCGAGCTGCGCCTGATGCTGCATGGCATCACCGGCAAAGAGGAGGGTGATCTCGGAAGCCTTGGGAGACTCTGAAGCAGCGATTGAATCGCCGGATAAGGAGTCGGAATTCTTTGATGCTCCTGTGGAGCCACACCCTGCGAGGAGGATAGACAAGGTGAGGATGAGAGACTTTATTTTCATTCTATTTCCTGTTTTGAATAGGTGAATTTGATTATGGCGTTGTCAGTGTCGAGAAGAGTCATGGTAGGCTTGATAGTATAGTTGCCGCAACCGGTGACATATTCGGTCACTGTATTGGTATATGGATTGGTTTCCGACTCGGTGGAGAGATCGATCGGCACGAGGGAGAATTCAAGATCCTCATCGGTGAGTTCCTTGCCGGAATTGATCAGATCAACTATATATTGCCTCATGGAATCAAAAGAGTATGATTTGGTCTCGTCGTCATATTCGGCATAGAAAGATGTGATCCGGTCGGGGATACGGTTTTTTGCAAAGAATTCCTCTCTTTCAGATTTCTTCACCATCAGCAGATAGGGAGCTACGGAGATACCATAGTCGTTCTTTATCTCGGCTGCCGGTATTTTCATAGAAAGGTTGGAGATAACGGTGAGCATCGAGGTGTTCTGATTATACTTGTCAATGATCTCCTTGGCCGGGAACTTTATATCCACAAAATAACCGCCCGGGGTGGTGATAAGGGATTTCCCCTCGGATGCGAGATTCTTTATATTGTCGGAAAGCTTAAGATCGATCACATTGGAGCTCAACACTTCAGGAGCTGAAATGAAAAGACACACGGAGTCGCGGCCTGCCACATAGGTGGTGTCTTTTACTCCGGTCTCCTTGTCGGTGTTGATCTCCTGTCGGTCCACACGGTAATATAGCATGGTGCCGACCATTCGTATATTGCCGATGCATCCGTTTCCGAAATTCTGCTCCACATATATTCCCGGATATTTGTCGGTGAAAGTGGACGGCCATTGGAACAACTCCGGATCAGTGCGGTATTTCCTCACACATTGCACAGCCATCTCTTTGGGGAGTTTGACATTAATATAATGGTATTTGCTTTTGAGAAAAGTGGTATCCGCCATTCCAATTGGGGAAAGCGTATAGCTTGCTGTGCCGATCAGTGCCGAGGGGTCGGAAGAGTCATAATAATCAGCGGGATTCACATTGTTGGCGATCCCTGCGGGCAGCTGCCGGTTAAGCCTCCATACCTTGAGCTGCTGGGGAGCCAAGGAGTCTCCGGTGAGCGATCCGCGAGGCACCTGTATGGTCATTCTCATCGAATCAATGTAAGCTTCCGGCACGGTGTCGCTGATACCCAGAACCGGGGAAGGATAGAGCTGCGAAAGAAACGAGCAGGAGAGGGATCCGTATTCGGGCACATTGATGCGACCCAGAAGTAGGGTGGTGTCGCGAGAGTCGTAGGCATTGTATTCCACGGTCTGCGCCGGCACCATGGTCGGGATGGAATCAACAGTGATGGTAACCTCTCCCGAAACCAGTGAAGAGCCCTGCGAACTCAGGTCGTCCTGACAAGAAACAGCCGTCATAGAGATCGAGGCCAGTAATGCCAGGGCAATATTCTTGAATTTCATTATAATCAAGTGTTGAGAATTAAACGAGTCTAAGTAAATGTTGATTACGGGCAAAGATAACCGCTGAATCTCAACATTTACTTATCATAAAGAACTCATGAAAGCCGGAGCATCACTCCTCTTTCAGGGTTTGGTAGAAATTGAAATATTTTTCCGCATTGTTGGCTTCCGGATCGAGGGTGATATACGGGATGCCGCTCTCTTCTACAGCCTTAACAAGTTCAGGGTCGGGGTCGTTGGTATTGAACACCACTCCATCGGCATATTTAATCGCCATGCGATGAAGGATATTTGAGTCGAAGGGGAGTTTCTTGAGTTCCTCGATATCTTCGGGTTTCACATCGTTTTCTGCGAGTTTGTCGAAGATTGCCGGATCGATAGGAGCTGTCGGTTCCTGACGGAGCACGGTATATACAATCTTGGCCTTCTTGAAATCGGGGCCTGAATTGAATACATTTCTTATATATAGAGGGATGAGGGCTGAAATCCAGCCGGAGACATGAATCATATCAGGCTCCCAGCGAAGCTTTTCGGCAGTCTCCACGGCGCCTTTGGCATAGAAGATGGCGCGTTCGTCGTTGTCTGGACGGTTGGAGCCCAGATCATCGGCATCGTCATCGGATTTCTGGAAATAATCATCGTTATCCACGAAATATACCTGTATTCTGGAGGGTTGCATCGAGGCCACCTTGATAATCAAGGGATGATCGGCATCATCAATCACGATATTGACGCCGCTGAGACGAATCACTTCGTGGAGCTGGTTGCGTCGTTCGTTGACTGCTCCGAAATTGGGCATGAATGTTCTCACTTCATATTTTTTGCCCTGCATCGCCACCGGGAGTTCTTTGCCGAGTTTAGAATTTTCGGATGAAGGGAGATAAGGTGCGATTTCTTGTGAGAAAAAAAGAATTCTTTGTTTGGCCATAATAAAAGATTAAAATAGGGTTTAAATTCTTTTTTAGAACCGAATCGCATAAGAAAAAATGTAAATATCTGAAATATAAACATATAAGCTTTATTTGGGGTGTAAGCGCTTAAAATAACCCCTCGAAATGCGTATAATCGGAGTGCTAAAAAAGCTTATTTAAAAACCTTTGTGCAAAGTTAATAAAAAATTTTGATTAATTTTGCATCGCGCTTTGTCGGAATTTGCCTGCGAGGGCATTTTTATGAACGGGCGTATAAGAAAAAGAACAGATCGAATCATCGAGAAAGCAATGATAATATTGAGAACAGTTTCCGAGCTCGAGTCGTATGTGGGTCGCGAGCGGAACAATGGAAGATCGATAGGACTTGTGCCGACGATGGGTGCGCTCCATGCGGGGCATCTCTCCCTTGTGGAACGTGCCGTGAAGGAGAACGACGATGTAATCGTAAGTGTGTTTGTCAATCCCACCCAGTTTAACAATCCCGACGATTTGTCGAGCTATCCTCGCACGGAGGAGGCCGATTGCGCTCTTCTTGCGCGCGCCGGTGCATCGGTGGCATTTGTGCCGAGTGTGGAGGAGATGTATCCTTCAGGCGCCAAAAGAGAGAGGGAGTTTGAATTAGGCACCGCAGCTGAAGTGATGGAAGGGAAATACCGTCCCGGACATTTTCAGGGTGTTGCCCAGATAGTGTGCCGTCTCTTTGAGATCGCGCGCCCCACTCGCGCCTATTTCGGGGAAAAAGACTTCCAGCAGATAGCCGTGATAAAGAACATGGTGGAAAGCGAGGGCCTTGACGTGGATATCGTGCCGTGTCCGATAAAACGGGCAGATGACGGCCTGGCGCTCTCCAGCCGCAACACTCTGCTCTCGCTCGAGCAGAGGGCGATAGCTCCCGAGATATACAAGGCTCTTGTAGCCGGGGTGGAATATTCCCGAAGTCATGGTGTGAAGGAGACTCATGATAAGGTTGTGGAGCTTGTCAATTCTCATGAGGGCCTTGACACAGAATATTTTGAAATCGTGGATGCACGCACACTCCTTCCTGTGGAGGAATGGACTGAAAGCCCGGAAGTGATGGGATGTATCACGGTATTTTGTGGAAAAGTAAGATTGATAGATAACATCAAATTCAGATAAGGGATTGCACTATGCTTATTGAAATGATGAAATCGAAGATTCACCGTGTCACAGTGACAGAGGCGAATCTGAATTATATAGGAAGTATCACTATCGATAGCGCCTTGATCAAGGCAGCCAATATCCTTCCGGGAGAGAGGGTATTCATAGTGAATAATAATAATGGCGAGCGGTTCGACACTTATGTCATAGCCGGCGAAGAGGGGAGCGGAGTGATCTGTCTCAACGGTGCTGCTGCCCGTAAGGCACAGCCCGGGGATGTGATTATAATAATGGCTTACGCTCAGATGACTCCCGAAGAGGCGTGTGATTTCCGGCCTTCGGTGATTTTTCCCGATACAGCCACAAATCGCCTGTGATAGAAAGGTTAAGAATCCCGGTCAAGAAAAAGGAATAGAATAAAAGATGGCAATGTTCGAGAGCTTGTCTGAACGTCTTGAGAAGTCGTTTCAGATATTGAAGGGTGAAGGCCGCATCACCGAGATAAACATCGCGGAAACAATGAAGGATGTGCGCAAGGCACTATTGGCAGCCGATGTGAATTATAAGACCGCCAAGACCTTCACTGATGATGTCAAGAAGAAAGCCTTGGGTCAGAACGTAATCACATCGTTGAAGCCCAAGGAATTGATGATTAAGATCGTGCACGATGAGCTTGTGGCACTCATGGGCTCGGAGCAGGTGCCGGTGAATCTTTCAGGCAATCCTACAGTGATACTGATGGCCGGCCTTCAGGGTGCGGGTAAGACCACATTTGCGGCCAAGATTGCCAAACGTCTCAAATCCCAGAAAGGGAAGCGTCCTCTCCTTGTGGGTGCCGACGTGTATCGTCCGGCGGCCCGCGAACAGCTCAGAGTTCTTGCCGAGGGTATAGATGTGCCTGTATATACCGAGGAGGATAGCAAGGATGCCGTGCAGATTGCGGTCAATGCTGTCAAGGAGGCAAAGGCTAACCATAACGACCTGGTGATTATCGATACCGCCGGACGTCTGGCTGTGGACGAGGCGATGATGAATGAGATCTCAGCCATCAAGGAAGCCGTGAAGCCTCAGGAGATCCTCTTTGTGGTGGATTCGATGACAGGTCAGGATGCAGTGAATACTGCCAAGGCCTTCAATGACCGTCTTGACTTCGACGGTGTGATTCTCACCAAGCTCGACGGCGATACCCGCGGTGGAGCGGCTATCACTATCCGGTCGGTGGTGAAGAAGCCTATCAAGTTTGTGGGAACAGGCGAGAAGGTGGATGATATAATGGAGTTCAATCCCGATGGTATGGCCAACCGTATCCTCGGAATGGGCGATATAGTGGGATTAGCCAACAAGGCTCTGGAGGTGTATGACCAGGAGGAGGCTCGCAAGATGGCTGAGAAAATCAAGAAGAATAAGTTCGACTTCGATGATTTCCGCAACCAGATAAATCAGATCAAGAAGATGGGTAACCTCAAGGATCTTGCTTCGATGATTCCGGGAATGGGAAAGATGATGAAGGGTATAGATATCCCTGATGATGCTTTCAAGGGAATCGAGGCCATCATCGACTCCATGACTCCCTGGGAGCGTCAGAATCCTACCGAAATAAAGGGTACGCGCCGTCAGCGTATCGCAAAAGGATCGGGAACATCGCTTCAGGATGTCAACAAGCTGCTGAAACAGTTTGAGGATATGCGTAAGGTGATGAAGATGACTTCCTCCATGAAGAATCCCATGAAGATGATGCGTCAGATGAAGGGGATGAAAGGTAAGATGCCTTTCTGATCCTTTCAGATATAAGATAAAGCGGGAGGGTATGCCGATGTCGGTATATCCTCTTGTTCTTTTTTTGTGAAAAAGTATATTGAAAAAGGGGATTTAATGTCATTCTCATCCCATGAATTTCCGTAGGTGCAATCTAATTCTTTGGAAAATTACAAATAAGTGCAATCTAATTCTTTGGAAAATTACAAATTTTACTGAATATACTTGCAAATCAGATAGTTCTTACGAACGAGATTCCTGAACGGCGGCCACAGACATATACTCCGGAAGGATTTCCTTCATGGATGAGATTGTCGAGGTAAAGGGGCTCACCCTCGGCGATTAGTGAACAGGAGAACGTATCGCCCGGTTTAAGGCGTGTGCCTTCGGATTGCATAATTTTCCAACGTCCTGATCCGATATATTCCACGACACATGTGCGTGATGGCGGCCACATAAGACGGAGTCGATCGCCAAGATGCATATCCCTCCCTACGTTGATTGTCTTGGTGCCTACTTTCCCGCTTTCGGCTTCAGGAAGATACCCTTTTTCGAAATCCGCATAGTCTTGCCAGCCGCAGAAGCGAGCCAGGATATCAAGGGTGGTGCGACGTGTGGAAAGAGGTTCATCAAGATAACCCCAGATGCGTTTCAGGGTTGTGGGGCTTAACGACATACCCGTGTGTGTGAATATTCGATGCGCCAATTCTTCGAATTGTTTGGGAGTGGTAGGGATGAAGCCGGCTGTGTCCTCAACCTTTTTACAAAGACTGTCGAATTTCATTATATTTTCTAATTTTTAATATATAAGGTATTTGGGGATATTGAAGTCGTTTATTTACAAATGCAGTATTATTTTTTTACGTTTGAAAACACTCTATTATACCATTCTTTTTGATATGTATTGAATACATTATAGTAATGATTAATAATGTCTTCTCTGATAGATTGCCTGTCGGCATCCGTGAGATCAGGGAATCTTTTGGGGTCGCAGGAATTTTTTGAAATATACCCTCCTTTGTCGTGAAGAACAAGTATGGCATCATCAAAGGCTTTGGAATATTCGTTTAGTTTAGACATTACATCCTTGTCATATTGGGCTATCAAAGCATCAATTTTCCTGCAACCCTCTTTATATGCTTCCTCTTTTTGTCGGGCATACTCATGGGTTTTGCGAAGTTCCTCTTGGGCAACGTTCATCCGGACAGTCACGTGATTAAGAGAATCTTTAAGTTCAGCAACCCGGTTTTCCTGCTTACGGTTGGTTTCGTTGAGCAGACTGACTTTTTGTTGCGCCTCATCAGCAGCGTTCCTGGCATGGCTTGCAACTTTGCGGGCCTCAGTTATCGACGCTCTTGCCTCCTGCGCTGATTGTGAAAGAGAGATAATGTGAAGTAAAACCAACAGACCACTGATCAGAATCACTGCGATAGCTAAAGATAACCATATCACTCTTGGACGGCGGTCGCGACGGTTGAGACATTTGATAATCTCGTCTGTATTTTGGGGTCTTTTATCCAGGCTGCCGATGCATCTTCGGGCAATCGAATCATATTCGGGTGTCAACTCTTTCATGATCACGCCGATACTGTAGATATCATCGCTAACCGTCGTGTGTTTCTCTTCCTGTTGCTCGGGGGAAATGAATCCGGGAGTTCCGGCAGCTTGCTTAACCTCCACGTAATCATCCGTGTCTGCAAGTCCGAAGTCGATAAGCACCACGCTTTTACCGGCATTCCTCACCATTATGTTGGCCGGTTTCAGGTCGCGGTGAATCACTCCCATCGTGTGAAGATAACCGGCCGCATTAATAATCTCGCGTAATATCCTCCTGCGTTCAATTTCAGTCAGTTTCCCCTCACGGAGAAGTTCAGCTAATGTTTTCCCTACAATCCATTCCTCAACGATACAGGTGCCTAAGCCAGGGATATTCTCAAAACCTACAGCCTGAACCACGGCCGGATTATGCAGCCGTGAGTGAATCTCGAATTCCTTCTGCAGCTGTCGGCGATATGAGGCGGAGTCTCTTAATTCCGGACGCAGCCCTTTGAGGAGCCACAAACGTCCATATCTACGACCACGGGCAATGATGTTTATTTTGGTGACCTTGAGAGTCTCCACATCATTCATGCCGGTCTGGACTCCGAACTCACTCGTAGGATCGCTCAGGAAGCCGGATTCTATTTCATCGTTATCTAACATAGTGCAAATTTAATCTTTTCGGGGCTTTAATCCAAAAAGAATTTCTCTCATGCAAGAGGGGGAGAAAGGAAGGAAAAAGCGAGAGCTTAATACATTTAGTTTAAAATATTTTCATAAAACTTTCTTTTCAAAAAAAATATTTGTATTTTTGCGAAAATTAGTTTAAACAAACATTAAGTGATATGATTAATAGTAATACAATATGGGTAAAAATATTATATGGATTGAAATGCGATATTTGCTGACCATAATTCTGCTATTCGCAAGTTTATTTTCAGTTAATGCATTAGTCTTCGATACTATAGATGATATAGTTTATTTAATCTATGACGGATCTGATGGGTATGCTTGTGTGGGAGGACGTAATCATAATGAAAAAAAAAGAGGAAATCTAAATATTCCTTCAAAAATTGTTTACAAAGGAGATTCGTTGCCTGTGGTCAAAATACATCAACGTGCATTTGAAGATGATACAGAGTTAAATTCCATTAAAATACCCAATTCCATTGGAGAGATAGAATGGCGTGCTTTTAAGGGATGTAGCAATTTGAAGTCAGTTGAAATGGGTAATTCTGTGAAGAGGATTGAAATGGATGCTTTCAGAGATTGCACTCGACTCGCCACAATAAACATTTCGAATTCTCTTAGAGAAATCGGGGAAAGTGCCTTTAGTGGATGTGCCGGGTTATTATCAATAGCGCTGCCCAATTCACTTATCTCAATTGGAGAGCTAGCTTTTGATGGTTGTGCCAGTTTGAAATCGATAAATATACCAAAATATATTAAGTCTCTTTCCAAAGTGTTCAGAGGATGTTCCAGCTTAGAAAAAGCTGAGTTTGTAAGCCTTGATCAACTCTTAAATTTAAAGTTTTACTCTCAAGATTCTAATCCCTTAACCTATGCACATAATCTGGTTATAGATGGGGATGAAGTCGAGACTTTAGTAATACCATCCACCATAACTTCTATAAATAGCTTTGCTTTCAGCGGATGTTCAAGTATTACTTCGGTTGAAATTCCCTCTTCTGTCACATCCATTGGGCCCGGTGCTTTCATAAATTGTTCCGGTCTAAAATCGATAGTAATACCAAACTCAGTTACAGAGATTGGAGCTTCGGCTTTTGCTTTTTGTTCCGGATTGACTTTGTTTGAAATCCCTACCCAGATTAATATAATAGAGAAAGAAACTTTTTTAGGTTGCTCTGGTCTCATTTGTATGATAATTCCCAATAATGTTACAGAAATAGGTGAAAAAGCTTTCTTCGGTTGTTGTGGATTGACCAATTTAGTAATACCTAATTCTATAGAGGAAATAAACAATTCTACTTTCTGGGGATGTTCCGGACTAATTCAATTAGATATACCCAGCTCGGTAAAATTGATTGGACCTTATGCATTCAAAGATTGTACTGGATTAACCTATTTGAAATTCTCTAATTCTATTGAAAAAATTGGGTCATACTGCTTCCAAAATTGTTCGTCTATCACATCTCTTACTCTACCTAGTTCGTTATATTGGATTTATGATCATGCCTTCAGTAATCTTGCAAAATTGAAATATGTAGTTTGTGAAGCCGTAACCCCCCCTGCAATTGAAGCTGGCGCTTTTAGTGGTTCAAATGTTGAAATTCTATATGTTCCGAATGATCAAGTGGAGGATTATCTGTATAATCGAGGATGGAGTTATATCTTTAAGGAAATAATGCCAATAGATGATTTAAAGATGCCGTGATATAGATTCAATGATTCGGTAAGTTTATTATTCATCCATGGAAGTGCACGAACTGATAAAATTGCTTTTATGCAACTACAAAAAACATGTTTTTTTACGGTGCTATGGCAGCTTCTGCAGGGTTGGAATTGGCAGATTGTCCGGATTTATCGGCGAATTGGAGGTCCGACACACTTATACAAAAGAGATCAGCACTTCACTCCTCCTGCCCTCCTGTCTAAATTTATTTTTCAGGTCTCTAAGCGCCATAAGCCCAAAAATACCGTCGATGTCCTAATGGCATCGACGGTATTTTATGAGGTTCGCTCGACATGTGCATAATCTAACGGGTACAAGTCCCGAGCGTACCCCGATAGTGGGAAGCGCATAGTTGCCGGCAAGGGCGTCGGAGGCGACTCCGAATCTGAAGGAAGCCCAAGGCAAAAGTCTGGCTCCACGCACAGAAACTTGATATAAGGCTCAAAGTCAGGGGTAAGGTTGCCTATCAAACCAAAGCCTGATAGTTAACCGGACTGACGCGAGTAAATTAAGGGAGTATAAGACTGAAAGATTATGTTCTTAATCGGGGAGGTCTGTGGGGCGAGCCGCAAGGCAAGCAGTAACAACGAACCCACAGAAGTCAGCAGATGCCATATTAGTTACCGCCTTAAAGCTCGTGGGCGATGATGAAGGGCAAAACTTAACCACACGAGCAAAACTTTATTTTACCCGATGAAAGGAGAAAAGCCGAAAACAACAGAAAGCTGCCCTCGGAAGAATAGCTCGGAAAGCGAAAGGTATGAGGGAGCGCCTACTTTGATTGGGATAGTTGGAGACGAGTTCGTAGAAGTGCAACTATCGTCAGACAGGATGTTGGAGTACATCCTCACTCCCGACAACCTTAACAGAGCATATAAACAAGTCAAGGCCAACAAGGGGAGTGGCGGAATCGACAGAATGGAAGTAGAGCATCTACTTCCATATCTGCGTGAACACAAGGATAAAATAACTGAAAGTCTGTTGGGCGTAACCTACCGATCCAATCCCATGAAGAGGGTAGAGATACCCAAAGAGGGAGGAAAGATGGAGATTCTCTTAACTCCTCGCGCAATCCTTTCAGGAGCCAAAGACGTCCATATCTACGACCACGGGCAATGATGTTTATTTTGGTGACCTTGAGAGTCTCCACATCATTCATGCCGGTCTGGACTCCGAACTCACTCGTAGGATCGCTCAGGAAGCCGGATTCTATTTCATCGTTATCTAACATAGTGCAAATTTAATCTTTTCGGGGCTTTAATCCAAAAAAATTTCTATAACATAAGAGGTGTGAAAAGAATCAGCTTACAGTGTGCTGAATACTAGATAGTTCCATTAATCTTTCTTTGAAAAGAAAAAAAATGAGTAAAATCTTTCTTTGAAAAGAAAAATATTTGTATCTTTGCTAAAATTAATTAGTTATGGAACGTATTTATGAAATATCACAACGTCTAATTCAGAAGACTGACTTCCCTTATCATCGTTATTTATATGATAAAATTGCTTGGACAGACCCTTTGATTATGCTAAAGGGTGCCAGAGGAGTGGGGAAGACCACACTGATGCTTCAGCGCTGCAAAGAAATTCCTACAACCAGCGTTTATGCCTCTTTAGATCAGTTATGGTTTAACGACCATTCGATAATCGAGTTGGCAGATTATCATTATAAACATGGTGGAACCCACATTTTTCTTGATGAAGTTCATCTTTATCCCGGCTCAAATTGGGAACAAGAAATAAAGAATATATATGATAGCTATCCGGGATTGAATTTAGTTTTTACAGGATCCTCCTTGCTTCATCTTAACAGTAAATCAGCCGATCTGTCCAGAAGAGTTGTAGAATATGAACTCAGAGGACTTTCCTTTCGGGAATATCTTAATTTTTCGGGCTCAGTAGACTTTTCTTCCTTCAGTTTAGATGATATCCTGACCCGACATGCTGAAATTGCAAGGTCGGTAACTTCCAAGATCAAGGTGATTGTAGAATTTGAAAAATATCTTGACAAAGGGTATTATCCTTTTTTTCTTCATACATCTGAAATGAGTTATTCGCAAAGGGTTGAACGTTTGGTCAGGGCGGTAATAGACATTGATATTCCTGCGGTAGCAAAGATAGAATATGAAACACAATTGAAATTAAAGAAACTTCTTGTATTGCTTGCTGACCATGTGCCTTATGTCCCCAACATAACTTCCTTGAGTCGAGATATTGCAGTGAGTAGGAATCAATTGATGAGATTTTTCTCTCTGCTGAATGAAGGTGCCGTTTTGCGGATGCTTTCAGATCCTACAAGCCAGCCTAAAGCAGCTGCAAAACCTGAGAAAATACTTTTCGACAATCCCTCTGTAATTCATGCTTTAGGCATACGAAATAAAGTTGGAACAATACGAGAGAGTTTTGCCGCTTCTATGCTAAGCATGTGTGGTAAACTATCTGCTCCAAAATATGGAGATTTTCTTCTCGACAAGACATGTCTCTTTGAAGTCGGAGGAAAGGGAAAAGGTTTTGACCAGATTGCAGATCAACCGAATAGCTATGTTTTGGCAGATGATCTCGAATATGGTGTTGCTAATAAGATCCCTTTATGGATGTTAGGTTTTATTTATTGATCTGACCGGATTATAAGTCTCCATGTGTGTGCCCGAATCTTATTAAAATTTAGTAAATGGTATAAAAGTTGGAATTCAGGCGAATAATGATTAATTTTGCAGAATTATTAATGTAAAGATTAGTTTTTAGGTTATTAATTATGAAAAAGTTATTTCTTACGGCTGCTATGGCAGTAGCCGGATGTATGGTCGCGAATGCTCAGAAAACTGAGCTCCAGATCAATTATGGCGGCTATACTCAAATGGATGCCATGGATATGCATGACAACTGGAACAGCGTCAACAATGCATGGGGCGCTGTAACGGCCGGACTTAATTTCAAGGTCGCTCCCAAATTCTGGCTCGGTCCCTCCTACACATTCTCTTCTACTTCGACTGCCGGAGGATCCAATGCAAGCCATATCGCCTACCACGTCATCATGCTCAACGGTCGCTATGAGTATTATCGTTCGAGAAATGTGAAACTTTACGGACACCTTGGCTTAGGCGTTGACATAAGCTATATGCAGCCCAAATTCAGCGACAACTATTCCAAAAGCTATTTCGCATTCCAGATTTCTCCTCTTGGCGCTCAGATCGATCTGAGCAAAAAATTCTCTCTATTCGGGGAGGTGGGATTCGGTGCTCAAGGTCTGGCGCAGGCCGGTTTCCGTTTCAATCTATAATAGAAGATCCAAGACCGTATCAGAGAAAAAATACCGTCGATGTTCGAGCGACATCGACGGTATTTTTTATTAAGAATCAATTATTTCAGAAAGGGAAGTTGATACCCAGGTTGAAACTTGCGTTCGAGCTAAGGGGTATTCCCTGCTTTGCAAGCTTGCCCAAGGTGTGGTCCATTCCGAGGAACATCTGCTATCCCGGCGTTAAAAAATTTTAGTGGATGAAGCTTAAGATAATTTTTCGACAAGGTATCCATTTAATCTTCTTGTCGAGGTATTGAAAGCGGCTCCGATCAGAATGATTTCTTTTCCTGAATGGATATGCTTAAGCCAGTATTTCTTTTCATGAATTTGCTTCATGGCCTCTTCCGGGATTGAATCAATTTTGAATTCAAATATATAGATATAGAGTGGGGTTTCTACGGTCAGGTCAATGCGTCCGTCGGAGGTTCGGTCTTCAATCCTGACATATTGGCCCATTAAGGTAAAAAGGATATAGGAGGCATTCTGGAAATGAGCTTCCGCTGATCCTTTTTCCGAATATGGCACACCCGCAAGCATGCTTTCCAAAAGCCTCATGAAACCATCTACATCTCCTGATGTGAGTGCTGTGACGAAATGTTTTATTGAGAATTGCCCGGGCTGTCCGGAGGGCTTGATATAGTAGGGGACAAGGAAAGATATGAAGCCGTCGCGCACCTCACGATTGGGATAATCGAGAGTGTATGTTCGGAACACCCGGTCAAAGTCCTTTATGGTGAGATACCCCGTCTGGTATAATGTGGGGATTGGGTCGGGAGACATGAGTCCTGCCGATTCAAGGATGTTAGCTTCAATCTCTATAGGAGCAAGATCGCGCAGAAGCCATTTCTCTCGTTTGATGAGTTGGACGAGGTGCGAGGGTGTCCCCCATTCAAACCGGTATGAGCCTAATCGAAGTTTTGCGAAGACGTTCATAAGGCTGAAAGGATTATAGATATCCGGAGAGATGTCAGCGAAATGATAACCATCATAGTTGAGTCGAAGTGTCTCGCGTGTTTCTTGAGGGGTCATTCCTTCTTTTTCAGATAGTTTAGAAATGCCGGCAGAAAAATATGAATCCAGTTCTTCAGAGGTTATCCCACAAATTCCGGCATACTGTTCTTCAAACGATATATCGCGGAGGTTATTCAGGTCGGAAAAGATCGAAACTTTGCTGAAACGTGCTACCCCTGTAAGGAATCCAAATTCAATGTAGCGATCCATTGATTTAAGATTGCCGTAAAAAGCTTTGAGCATAGAGCGGAGGCTGTCGCTTAATTCGTCATCATTGACTGTATTAAGAAGAGGTTTGTCGTATTCATCAATAAGAATCACCACTTTTTTCCCGGTCTTCTCGCAAGCTTTACGGATCACGTTTGCAAAACGTTCCTCCGGCCTTCTATCCGGCTTTGGACATTCATAAATCATTTCCCATCGTTCAAGATGAGCGTTAAGCTCCGCCTCCAATGCGCCTCTGTCATAATATTCCCTGCTATTAAGATCAAGATGGAGCACAGGATGCTCCGTCCAATTCTCTGTCAGTGAATCGAGAGCAAGACCTTTGAAGAGGTCGCGTCTGCCCGTATAATAAGCCTCAATCGTAGAGATAAGAAGACTTTTGCCGAAACGTCTTGGCCGCGACAGGAAATAATATCCCTTCTGTTTAATAAGGTTATAGATATATTGAGTTTTATCTATATAGAGAAATCCTCTCTCCCTTATATCGGGAAAGCTTTGCAATCCTACAGGATATTTTATTTCGTCAGCGATCGTGTTCATAATGCGAAGATAATAAAAATAATTCGTATGGGGAATCATTGCTCCAGCTAAATGAGAAATATTTTCTCTCTTGATAGTGAACGGGAATAATGACTGACTTTCTTTTTGAGGATGCATAAAATTTTGTTATTTTTGTGAAATTTAAATGTAAAGATTTTATTATGTTTAATTGGCTATACCCCTTTTGATTTTTATAGGAATTTGTATGGGATGTGGAAATAAACCGAAAGTCACCCTTCTTGATCCGCAGGAATTTCAGACAGCGGTGAAAAACGACTCCGACGCTGTTATTCTCGACGTGCGCACTCCTGAAGAATATGCAGACGGACATCTTACAGATGCTGTTAATATCGATTTTCTAAATAGAAGTGTATTCAATAAAGCATTGGAAACACTGGATACACAGCAGCATTACTATATTTATTGCCGGAGTGGACGTCGTAGCGCTGATGCTGCTAAAGAAATGACGGCCAAGGGATTCAAGGTCACTGACATGAAAGGAGGCTACCTTGCATGGGAAAAAGATTCCCTTCCCATTGTTTCACACCCGGTCGATTAACTGAAATAAACTAATGCAGTGTGGGGGAGAGATAGGATTCGGAGCTCAAGGTCTTGCGCAGGCCGGTTTCCGGTTCAATCTATAATAGATTTTCAAGACCATATGAGATAAGAAAATACCGTCGATGTCCGAGCGACATCGACGGTATTTTTATCAGGAATCAATTATTTCAGAATGGGAAGTTGATACCCAGGTTGAAACTTGCGTTAGAGCTAAGGGGTATTCCCTGCTTTGCAAGCTTGCCTAATGTATGGTCCATTCCGAGGAACATATTGAAGCCGGTGGTGTGGAGATTGAGCATCCAGCCGAAGTCAGCGCCGAAGGTTCCAACACCGAGATTGATGTCGGCCGAGAAAATTTTCACGGGAGCCACATTTGCCGACAGACGGAAATGAGTGGAGGTGAAAGGTCCGTAGATACGGGTTGAGTTCACAAGACCGAAATGGAGATTGCGGTAATAGGGAAGAGTATAGTCAACAGCGAAGTTGAGCGTAGTTGCCAATCCACGTGTGTAAGAGCCCTTTGGATCGTTGACAGTGAGCTGATATAACTTGGAAAGATTATCCTTCATGTCCTTAAACTCATTCTTGAAAGAATTGTCAGCGTCTCCCTGCACATTAAATGTATATGCATCTGTCTCGATGGTCTGTGTGCCGTTGGTGGAAGCCCATTGCGTTTTTCCCCATGATATGAAACCGAGGTCGAGCGCAGCGGCAGAGAATTTGAAGTCGTTCCATTTATATTCAGCACCGAGGTCGAAAGCCATACCAAAGCCGTTAATGCTGAAGTTATTTACTTCCGCTCCAGACACATAATCGTAAGGCTTCATGGAAGTATTACCTTCCGGCTCATATCTTTTCTGCTTGAATTGGAAACCACCCACAGAGGCATAAACATCGGCATTGGTGCGTGCAATCCAGTTATCGGTGCCTAATGTGAGGTCGGCTTCATTTAGTTTCGCTTGAAGCGCACCCACACCGATAAGGAATTTCACGGTAGCACCTGCGCGAAGGCCGGGCACCTGCTTGATGTCGCGCGAATGGTTGAAAGCTATCTGAGCGTAGGCATTCACATCGGCTGCGATATTCTTTATATCATAGGTGCGGTTGGATACTCCCTCCTTTGCAAGCTCGAAGATCGACTTCGGCAGAGATATTCCGGCGTTTGCCACAGCGGAGATTGAGACAGTGTTGTATCCGCCCCAGGCCTTGAAACCGCCCGAGAGGATGTCTATCTTCTCATTGGTCATGATTTTCTCGCGGTTGCCGAATTTCTTAAGAGCCGAAGCAGCATCGACTTCAGGATTTGTGAAGAGAGCCGTTTTGCCGTTCACCTGATACAGCACATCAGTGAGATGAAGATTTCCGCTCATGCTTACGTTGATATTTCCGAGCGCCGGCATCGCCACGAAATTCTTGTCGTTGCCGAAAGCCGGGTTCATCTGGAAGCGGTATGTGTAGCCATCGAGGAAATAACCTGAATAGGAGGTCTTTTGTGCGCAAACGGGGAGAGAGGCCGCGGCAAAGAGCGCGCAGATTATGGTTTTATTTAATGTTTTCATGAGAGTCAATCTTCGAAGTCAGTGAGATAATAACCGGAAACTTTAGCTTTGATGTTTTTCAGATTCAGAGTCTGATCGGGAGAAAGAGCGGCATCGGAACCGGGGCGGACCACTGCCTTATAGATTATTCCGTCAAGATTCTTGATTTCACCTGTCACGACAAGGGTGATAGCCTGACCGTTGGCGTTGGCCTCTATGTTGGCGGCTTCCACTTTGACACCGGAAATCTTGTTACCTTCCTTATCCACAGGATGGATTGTAAGTTTAGCTCCGATGGGGAGGTCGGAGAATACATCGGCGTTAACGGTAAGCGAGGTGATGGTGAGTTTGTCAAGATCCTTACTGTTCCAGCCGTCTTCTGTGCCGGTATAAACGATCACCGAGCCATTCTCACCTGTTTTCAGAGCGAGAGGAGCGAGAAATTCGTATGTACCCTCTATGCCGGGGATAGTGTTATTGAGCTTGAAATCAGTCACATTCTGCTCGGGAAGTTCAGGGTTGACAAGAGCTATCTCAATGGTCTGAGGAAGTCCGTTGCCGGCCAACACGTCAGAAAGTGATGAGAATCCCACATGGCTGAGATGGTTGGCATATTCGGAGAGGGGCTGAGAGGGGAGATAGGGAGAGATCACATAATTGTACGGACCTGCGATTCCATATTCATAACCCACCTTCACGAGCTGCCCGCTGTCGAGATTGAAATTTTCTTTCTTGTCTCCACGGATGGCGGCAAGCTGCAGACCTGTCTGGAATCCGAGGTCGTAGGTGGCCAAAGGATTGTTAAGTCCTATATATATCTGCGGATTAGCAAGACGAAGATCGGTTTGCTCGTCGGAAAGGAAATCGGGAATATCGCTCAGGGATACGGGATCGATTCTCAGGGCGTCACCTTCGAGATTATACTCTATCACACCGGAAACGGCAGTTGCGGTCAGATCGGTCACTGTAGTGGTGACATCGAAAGTGACAAGCTCCGGCAAAGAAGGAATCTGGTTGTCGTAATTGGTGGTCATCACCATCTCAGCCTTGTCAAGTTCGATCTTGCTTTCGTAGTTGAGCTCGTGGTTGGAAGTGAGCTGTGTGCCGGCTTGCTGGAAGTTCACACCGTTGGCTGTGATGGTGAGCACAGACTCATGTCCGGGACATTCCACATTCTCTATCCGGAGCAGTCCGGTGGTGGGATTATAAGAATAGTTGGAGGGGAGATTGATCAGAGACAACCCTTTGAAGATAAAGAAATCCAGATATTTGAAGCTCAGAGTCGTATTGGAGTCGAATCCGGTAGCTTTCATGCGTAGCTCTATTTTCAAAGGTTCGCATTTCAACGAATTGATTTTTTTAATTGAACTGTCCACATTCGACGCGATGAAATGCACATCCTGTGGCTTGAAGTCGTTGAGCTCATAATGTGTGGTGGTAGAGAGACTCCTTGTCAGATCTGACAGGATGTTGAATTCAGCCACAGTAGGTTCTATCTGGGGAGAAGGAGCAGTGAAGCCGGCAATCTCGATGGGATCGGAGTTGAACTGTCCGGTCTGGGAGATGGCATACACTTCCTTACCATTCAGATTGACCACCTTGATCTTGCTGTTGTCGTCGATCTTTATAATCTCGGAAAGCTCAACGGCATCGATGTTGATTGGCACGATCAGGTCGTTTACGTTGATTTGCGTAGTTTTGTCGATATCGGATATATCATAGTTGTCATCGATACATCCCGACAATAGGAGCAGAGCGCCTAAAGGTAGGCAAGTCTTAAGTAGGTTTTGTTTCATTAATTTAATATAAAAAGTAGTGGAAAATACGATGTAATTCACTAAACTATGAAGCTGAACGAATTTATAATCCTCAATCCTATTACGGATTTCCGTATCATAATTTCATTGATCCCAGCAATTCATAATAATTTTTTGGTTTGTTTAACACATAATTCTCTCG
>CAMWUJ010000054.1 GCA_947177405.1 uncultured Porphyromonadaceae bacterium
TCCTCCCGTGCTCCGGTCAAAAAATCAATCTCCTGTCCTCCCGTGCTCCGGTCAATAAAATACTCTCCTGTCTTATTATATCTTGAATTTCCCGAGCGCAGATCTTAAGCTGTCGCTTTATCGCTGGATGGGGCAGGGCAGATTAGACGCAGGATTTTTTTATTCTAATCGCAATTAAATTTTTCATTATACATGGGATTCCGGCAGATATTTGGGCTATGCCCCCGGTAGATCGAAGGAGATCCTATCCCGCCTCAATCCCCGTGGATCGTAAGATCCAAAATCTACCATAATCCCAACATGAGTGATAGATCTGCGTAAAATCCTGCTCCAATCTTGCGTATAGGCTCTACGAGCCGATGAGATCTGCGCTCGGGAAATTTCTAAATCAAATACATATAAGGTTTTGAATTGCAGTGAATTTTCATAGATGATATAATGATAGAAGATTTCTAATCTCCTCCCTTTATTGCGGAAGCTTGGAAGCAGGTATTGGCTTTTGTTCGGTTTTTAAATTTCGAACAAAATTCGAACAAAATTCGAACAAAAGGATGTGGTAGCTGGTGGTAGGCTCGAGCCTCGCCAACCACACGGTTTGCCAAAGTTCATCCCCTCCGGGGAAAGGCGGTGTAAGTGTCCGGATATATATCATACTGGTGATTACTCTGTTAACTATCTTGTTATCATCTAATTACTCCGCAACACCATTCCGAGGCTCGATGCCGAGGAATAGTGTTTTCTATCATAATCAGTTGTTATAAAGAGATGGAGGTTTGATACTCCATATCTTTATAACTTGAAAGAAACCGAGGGTTCCCGCAACGCGGGAACCCTCGGGAATATGTATCAGAAAAGATATTATATTGAGAGACGACGGAGAGTGGATACAAGCTGTTGATTGATGGGCTTGTCGTTCTTGATAGCTTTAGTGAAAGGCACGTTCACAATCTCGTCGTTCTTAATGCCGATCATCACGCTTCGTTGGTCGTCGAGCAGGGCATCAATGGCAGCGGCCCCCATGCGGGAAGCCAGGATACGGTCGTGGGCAGTAGGGGAACCACCACGCTGGAGATGACCTAAGATGGAGACACGCACGTCGTATCCCGGATATTCCTCCTTTACACGCTGTGCCAGACCCATTGCTCCACCGGTGATGGGAGATTCGGCCACAAGAACGATGGAGGAGTTTTTGGATTTGCGGAAACCGTTCTGGATAAGTTCCGACAACTGGTCCACCTGTGTGGAGATTTCCGGAATAATGGCAGCCTCGGCTCCTGCAGCGATAGCTCCGTTAAGGGCAAGGAATCCGGCGTCACGACCCATCACCTCGATAAAGAAGAGACGTTCGTGGGAGGTGGCGGTGTCTCGGATCTTATCCACGCAGTCCATGATGGTATTGAGTGCTGTGTCGTAGCCGATTGTAGTATCGGTGCCGTAGAGGTCGTTGTCGATGGTTCCGGGAAGGCCTATGATGGGCATATTGAACTCGTTTGCGAAGATACGGGCACCCGTGAGCGAGCCGTCACCACCAATCACCACGAGGGCATCGATGCCACGGCGTTTCATCACATCGTAGGCACACTGACGACCTTCCGGAGTCTGGAACTCCTTGCATCTGGCTGTCTTGAGTATAGTGCCGCCGCGCTGGATGATGTTAGACACATTCTGGGTGGAGAACTCTTCGATTTCATCGGTGATCAGGCCACGGTAGCCTCTGTAGATACCGAAAACTTTGAATCCGGCGAAGATGCCGGCGCGCGTCACGGCGCGGATGGCGGCGTTCATTCCGGGAGCGTCCCCTCCGGATGTGAGTATGCCGACTGATTTAATCTGGCTCATATCTCTTGCTTTTTACTCGCAAATTTAATCATTATTTATTAATTTTGCCAACCGAAAAGAGATAATAGATGAAAAAAATAATGGAGGAAGGGTATCGTGTGGCTACTGTGGGCACTTTTGACGGTGTCCATAAGGGGCATCGGGAGGTGTTGCGGACGCTTTGTCAATATGCAACGGCGCATCAAATGCGGCCTATGGTGATCACTTTCGACCGTCATCCTTTGGCTACGGTGGATCCGGACAGGGCACCGGGAATGTTGCAGAGCCGCGAGGCACGCGATGAGATGTTGCGTTCCTCCGGAGTGGAGGTGGAAGAGGTTGAATTCACTCCCGAAGTGTGCCGTCTCACCGCGAGGGAATGGATGAAGATCCTTCGTGACCGTTATGGAGTGAAGGCACTTGTGACCGGCTACGACAATAAATTCGGCAGCGACGGCAGGGGGATGGAGGCTGATCAATATATTGAATTAGGGAAGGAACTGAGCATTGATGTAGTGGTTGCCCCCGAGCTTCCCGGAGTGTGTTCTTCGGCTATCCGCAAGGCCGTGGCACGGGGGGAGATGGGGAGTGCTACCGAAATGTTGGGACGACCCTTTTCACTTACAGGAAAAGTGGAGGCCGGCCGCCATCTCGGGCGATGTCTCGGTTTCCCGACAGCGAATGTCGGAATACCAACCGGAATCCAGATGCCTCCCACGGGAGTATATGCCGGAAAGCTTGATGGAAAGGCGGCGGTGATCAATATCGGAGACAATCCGACGGTGTCAGAAGGAAATCCTGTCACTGTGGAAGCCCATGTGATTGATTATGACGGGAACCTTTACGGTAGGGAAGTGACAGTGGAATTTATCAGACGTATAAGGGAGGAACGTAAATTCGGATCACTCGAAGAGTTGACCCGGCAAATAGGAATAGATACCGATCAGGCTCGCAAGATATTGGAGAAGTATTGAATATGAAAAGAATAGGAATTCTGAGCGACACGCACGGATATTGGGATGAAAGATACGCGACCCATTTCAAGGATTGCGACGAGGTGTGGCATGCAGGCGATATCGGACATTATGAAATAATCGACCGTCTGCGCGATGTTGTGCCTGTGGTGAGGGCCGTGAGCGGAAATATCGACCACGGGATGGTGAAACGGAAATGCGATGAGGTCGAGATATTTGAGGTGGAGGGAGTGAAGGTGCTACTCACCCATATCGGAGGGTATCCGGGACGCTGGGCAGCGGGGATGAAGAAGTTGCTCAAGGAGGAGGGTATCAAGCTTATGGTTGATGGTCACAGCCATATCCTCAAGGTGATCTACGACAAGGATCTCGATCTTCTGCATATCAATCCCGGGGCTGCCGGGCAGCAGGGATGGCACAAGGTGAGGACTCTTGTGAAGATCACAATCGATGGGGAGGATATGCGCGACTGTGAGATTATAGAGCTTTCGAAATAAATCTATGACAAATCATAAATCTCCGACAAATCTCTAACAAAAAAAGAAAAATACTTCTGAATAGATGAAAAATTTGTTATCTTTGTCAGAAGATTAAAAATTAACGACCATGGAAAATAATAATATAGAAGTCATCAACTTCGCCGATACCCCGAGCATAGTGAGCCGATATATGATGGAGCTGCGTGACGTGACAATCCAGCACGATCCTTTACGCTTCCGCACCAATCTTGACCGGATAGGCCAGATAATGGCTTATGAAATCTCGAAGCGTCTCGAATACAAGAACACGGAGGTGACCACACCTCTGGGGAAAGCGATATGTCAGGAGCCTGCCGAGAAGGTGGTGCTCGCCACCATATTGCGTGCCGGATTGCCTTTCCATCATGGATTCCTGAGCTATTTCGACCGTGCGGAGAATGCTTTCGTGAGCGCTTACCGTAAATACAGGGAGAAAGGAGGCGACGACTTTGATGTGCTTATAGAATATATGGCCTCGCCATCGATCGAGGGAAAGACACTGATTCTCGTGGATCCGATGCTTGCCACGGGATCATCGATGGAGCTTGCCTACCGTGCGCTGCTTTCGAAGGGAACACCTGCCAAAATACATGTGGCATCGGTGATAGCCTCGCGCCAGAGCGTGCAGTATGTGTGTGACCGCTTCCCTGCAGACAAGACCACTATATGGTGTGCCGCCATTGACCCCGAAATCAACGACCACAGCTATATAGTGCCCGGGCTCGGAGATGCCGGTGACCTGGCATTTGGCGAAAAGCTTTAGCAATTCGTGATGGATAACCGGCGGGTGCAATTCCAATCCTTCCAATAATAATTCCAATAATAATTCCAATCCATCCAATAATTCTGATATTTCCAATAATTCCGATATGCTGATTACCAATATCGACATATTGAATTTCAAGAACATTCCTGAGGCGCGGCTTGATTTTTCGCCCGGGGTGAACTGTCTGCTCGGCATGAACGGCATGGGGAAGAGCAATCTTCTTGAGGCCGTATGGTTTCTGAGTATGTCGCGGCCTCTTCATTCCATGCCGGAGTCAGCCCTGATCAGGCATGGTGAAGATATGCTGATGGTGAAAGGTGAATATCTCACCGATAACGGCGGAGATGAGACAGTGACCTGCGGCATTGTGAAAGGGAAAGGGAAAACTCTGAAGCGCAATGGCAAGGAGTATGGTCGTATTTCTGAACATATAGGGAAATTCCCTATCGTCTCTGTGCTCCCCTCCGACAGCGAGATAGTGACCGGGAGCGGGGAGAACCGTCGCAGACTTTTGGATATGGTGATTTCCCAGGCCGATCCTCTTTATCTGTCATGGCTGATAAAATATAACCGCGCTCTTGAATCGCGTAACCGTATGCTGCGTGCAGGAGTGCGTGATGATCTTCTCTATGAATCCATCGAGACGAGTCTTTGCGATGCGGCCCGTGAAATCCATAAATCGCGGCAGGAATGGACCCGCAGCCTGAGCGGAGTGTTCGAGAGATATTATTCCCTGATATCGGGTTCGGCAGAGGAGGCCTCGATCCGCTACAAAAGTGTGCTCAATGATTCGACACCGGCCGATGTTCTGAAAGCCACCCGAGCCAAAGACAGTGTGCTCGGCTATACATCAAGCGGAGTGCACCGCGATGATCTGGTGACCGGGCTGGGCGATTACAGCATGCGGCGTCTCGGAAGCCAGGGACAGGTGAAAAGCTTTACGATAGCTCTCAAATTCGCTATCTTCGACTATCTTCGCCAGACCGGACATCTCACCCCGATTCTTTTGCTCGATGATATATTCGATAAGCTTGATTCAAGCCGGGTGGGAAGAATAATGGAAGTGGTGAGCGGAAATGAGGGATTCGGGCAGATTTTCATCACCGATACCAACCGCGAGCATCTTGATGAAACAATCGCCTCGATACATTCGGAGAGCCGCCTCTTTGAAGTAAAGGACGGGGAGTTTATTACTTTGTGTGGATAGAGGATAAAAGATAAGCGAGGGAGATGAAAAGGATTGAACCGGAATCGATAGGAGATGTGTTGCGGATCACAATTCAGGAGAGCAACATGATCGGACGTCTGGATGAGGTGAAGGCCATTAACCTCTGGCCCGTGGTGATGGGAGAAGGGATGGCTAAGCAGACTTCCAGGCCGAGGGTGAGCAACGGCATGATGGTGGTGGATGTATATAGCGCCCCATTGCGCCAGGAACTCAACATGAACCGGTCGCGCATCATGACCATGATTAATGATCGGTTGGGGAAGGAAGTGATAAGAGCGATACGGTTCAGATGATATGATGTAATGATAAAATAATTGAAAATCAGTAAAAACGATTACGATATATGAATCCTGAGAGATTGCCCGATTTGAAAGAATTTACACATCGTTGCGATGTGCAGATAAGATTCAGCGATGTAGATGTGCTGGGTCATGTCAACAATACGGTCTATATGAGCTTCTACGACACCGGCAAAGCACATTTCTTCAGCTCCATTCTCGGAAAGAGAATCGACTGGAAACATGTGGAGTGTGTGATAGCGAATGTGGATTGTGCATTTTTGGCGCCTATCTTCTTCGGAGAGGATATAGAGGTGCTGAGCAGATGTGAATCGGTGGGAGAGAAGAGCTTCAAGGTGCTTCAGGCGATTCACGAAAAGAAAACCGGCGTGGTGAAGTCGGTATGCGAGACGGTGATGGTGGCTTTCGATCCCAACACGGGGAAAGCCATGGAATTGCCGGAGGAATGGCGTCGGGCCCTGGGATGAACATCTCTCGGCTGAGCATTGTTATATCGTGAGGAAAAGAAGTGAATATGGAAAATTTGACTATTATAGAAATCCCTCTTGATTTCAGCCGAGTGGCCAAGGGTTCGAAAGACTCCGAAATAATCAATGAGGTGATAGGTTGCAGGAATACCGCCCGTGAATTGCGTGCCGAAGACCGTAACATCGATGCACTCGAACGTATCGTGGAGGGTCTGCGACTGATGCGTGAATACAGTGATTTCGAGAATGTGGAGTTCAGGGCTTTGCTCATATCACTCCTTTTTGATCTGAGCGAGGTGCATTTCGCTCTCAAGGATTTCAAGCAGAGTGAGAAAGAGCTGGAAGTGCTTTTCCGTGTGCTTGAGGGTCTTATCAAGGAGGATGCCGAGAGATTCGGCAAATATCATGTGCTTGCCATGGAGCTCTCCACCCGCATATTGCGTAGCCGCAAGAAGACACTCGATCTTCTTGTGAAGCAGAAGCTCAATGCCGAAGCCCTTACCGATAAGGTGAACGCAGGAGTCCTTGCCGCCACCGACCGCTTGGTGGATTCGCTTCGCAATGTCGGCGAACTGCTGGCTTCGACCGGTGATTACAAGGGTGCAATGAAGTTTTACACCGAGGCCATCCGTATCTCCAAAAAGCGTGCCGGAAAGGTGAACCGCAAGGAGATAAAGATGACTGTGGAGCTTGCCAAGATAATGATGAGGGCCAGAAATATGCGTCCTCGTGCGCGTCGTCTGCTCAATGCCGTGCTTCCCCATGCTATAGCTCTTGAGACAATCGAGCTTGAGGAAGATATCCTTGCCTTGATTCAGATGATAGATGACGACTTTGAACATGAAGCGGGATGGAAGACATTCTTCCATAAGATTCAGAAAGGCGTGAAAGGTCTTGGTCGTCGTAAAGTCAAGGATCCTGATACTACGGAGGATGCCGCCTCCTCTGATGAATCAAAGGAAGGCGAAGCCGAACCTGAAAGGAAGGATAATAAGGAGAAGAAGAAAGATAAAAAGGATAAGAAAAACCGAAAGGATAAGAAAAAATGAGCACGATACTGAATACCAATGGTGAGCGGTTGAGTGTTCCTCAGCTCCGTAACCTCAGAGATTTCAAATGTGCGATTTTTACAGCCGAGTGGAATCCACGTATCACCCATGCCTTGCGTGATGGTGCTGTGGATGTGTTGCATGAAGCCGGGGTTGACGACAGCCAAATACTCCTGGAGGATGTGCCGGGCACCGTGGAACTTGTGAATGCCGCCGGTCTCGCCCTTCATCAGATGCGCGATCTTGATGCAATCATCATCATCGGGTGTGTGATACGCGGTGATACTCCTCATTTCGATTATGTCTGCGACATAGTAGCGGAAGGCACCGCACGACTGAACGCAAAAGGGGAGACACCTGTGATTTTCGGTGTTCTGACTGTGAATAAGGAAGAGGAAGCCTTGGATCGTGCCGGTGGATCCTTGGGTAATAAAGGAGCGGAAGCGGCTGTGGCAGCCATAAAGATGGCCAATCTTCACAACCGCTTCATGATGCTTTGATTCCGATTATTCACCGGCTTTCGCATCGCATGAATCAATCAGTTTGGCCGGAGGGAGGATCTCGGTATCCTCTTTGGGCGAGTCGTGCCACTTATTATGCGACCACAGCCAATACTGGGGAGCCTGACGGATGGTGCGTTCGAGCATCGACATGAATAAACGCGTATAAGGATAGGGTTCGCTATCTGAAGGATCCACACTCATTTTGTGGAATCTCAGCAGATAGTGACCCCTTTTCTTTTTCACCATCTCACAATAGAAATAGATTGCCCCGATACGGTCACCGATGGTCTCTCCCCCCACGAGGAAGGGTGTGGGCTGATTGAGGAATGTGGTCCAATGATGGAGAGGTTGGCCCACGGGTCTCTGGTCGCCGATGAATCCGACGATGAAATGCTTCCCGTCGCGGCGATATTCGAGAAGGGTGCGATAGGCTGTCTTGGCAGGAATACCCACGGAGGAGAAGCGAGATCGGATACGGTCCATAACGCGGTCCATAACGCGGTCGTGGAGAGGCTTATACAGTTGACCTAAAAGTAGGTCGGAGTCGGCATGGAGGGTGATCGAAGGCACCCATTCCCAGTTGCCGTAATGACCTAAAAAAAGGATGGTGGCCTGATGTTGTCGCAATTCTTGAGTGAGGAGGTCGAGATTCTCCATCTCGATGCGACGGTCGAGCTGACGGTCGCTGATATGCAGAAGCTTTATGGCTTCTATGAAAACGTCGCAGAGATGGCGGTAGAAGCCATTCTCGATTTTACGGATCTCCTTGTCATCCTTCTCCGGGAATGAATTGCGGAGATTTTTTCTCACAACCTTCACGCGATATCCCACCACCTTGTGGAGGATGAAGCGGGCGAAGTCGCTTATCAGATAGAGGATGGGGAGGGGAAGGAGAGCGATACATTTCAGGGCTCCGATGATGGAGCGGTATTTCAGGTTTTCAGAATTCATTGGTTCTATTCCACTTGGGTATGATTATCGGGGTAGCAGACGGTTATATATCTTCTCTATGATCTCGGCATCTACGGATTCATCAAATTTCCTTGCCCAGAAATGGGGCACAGATTCGAGGAGATCCATGTCATCGGCCCGGAAAGTCCAGGGGTGCCGGATGCTTTCACCCCGTGTCCAGTCGATGAAGCGGAGGTTGCTCATATTGACCTCTTTCTGATTCTTTACCGGATCCGGATGATAAAGATTGTTTTTGAATGGGGAAGCGGCGATCAGGGTGGGAAGGAAAATTTCATCGCAGGTGCTTGTGTGGCGGAACACTTTTTCAAGCCATTCCTCCTTATCCACCACGTATCTGGCAAAGCCATCGGTGATGCTGAACCATTGTGACCCGAACCGGAAATCCACATCGCGGTTGATGCGGAACCCTACAGCCATCTGGATCCCCTTGAAGATATGGTTCACTATGCGGGTGCGGAACCGGCCCTCCCCTTCAGGGAAGATGGTGTAATAGCGGAAGCGGGATAAAGTGGATTTCTTGAACTCCCATAGATTCAGGAATTCTTTCCCTTGGTTGGCATCGAAGAATCGATGCATCTCCTCCTGAGGCTTTATAGGGAGATCCATACCGGAGAGGAGATGATAATAGTCGTATGTGCCGGAGGAGGTGGCCTCCTTCAGCAGGGCTATCTCGGCTCGCATGATGCTTACACCGCCCCAATTTACGCTTATGCGGTCAGGTAGAAATGTGAGACGGCTATGTCGTGTTACACCGATCCATTCCTCAGGATTAAAATCTTTTGCCTTTGCATCCACATGGATGAAGATATCGTTGCGCGGATGGTCGAGAAGATCGACGAGCCGACGCAACTGGGCAAAATTTTTATGTGCCAATATAAGATAAGCGTGCTTTCCGGAATCCATTGTTCACTTCTTCATTAGTTTTTACAGTAATCCACTTTGAAAGATCCTGGCATCAGAGGGAGATCATTGATTGATCATAAACTCCGCGATCGACCCTTTAGGGAGATTCTTCAGCCGGCGGTCTTTATAATTGGTTTTCTGGAAGAAAGACCCGGAGGTGAGCTGTTCGTAAAGTTGAGGGGAATAGGGATCCACGGCATGTTCTCCCCAAAGGGCATGGGTGGGATCCTGGTCAATCTTGGGCATCCTTACATAGCTGCGTGCCGCCAGGTCGTTAGTAAAAATGGCAGTGCGGAGCAGGAGGTGATGCACGAAATAATTGATCTTGCTGTTCTCCTCCTTCCAATATATGAGGTCGGCTTCCCTCCATATCCCCATCAGGGGATTCCCTTTCTTCGCACGCAGGAAGCAGCTTTGGATAAAGGCGTATGATCCTCGTATCTTCTCCCCGGCCATGAAGATGAAAACATCCTGATCCATTATGGATTGGGGCACCGGAGCAGTGACATAGTCGGTAGCGTCAAACCACAGACCTCCATGACGGTAAAGGAGCTCGGCACGGCAAATATCGCTGAACTGCGTGTGGGGAATCTTCCCTTCGCGCCACTTTCTGATAACGAAATCGGGGAGGGAAATCCAGTCAAAAAGGGTCTTTTCGTCGAGCACCACCAGTTCCTGCTTGAGATGCCGGCGCATGCTGCGGAAACAAGCCTTGACCAGTTCGGGCGCATTCTCCTCACCCTGAAACCATATTGTGAAGGCACGCTCGGGTTCCTCTTCCTCAGAGATGGGGGGAAGGGTGGCCTCCTCAATATCCATATTATATCTCCACAGATAATCCATCACGGCATTATATGTGGCTCTATAGCGTGTTTTGCGGCGTTCTTCGCGGCTATGCCAAATGGGATTTAGAATGTGCCCGTTGACGATGAGTTGAAGCCATTTGACGGTGCGTCCCCAGGCACGAGATAATAGGGTGCTCATTTGTGATATATTTTTGAATTATGCGACCATTTCTTAGGGGTCATATAGTCGGGACCATATACAATCTTGAGATAGCTGTCGGTGTCGCTGAAGGCCATAAAGTCATGATCCACGAAACGTATCGACCCTAAGTTGTCAAACCATTTCTTGGGAATCACGGTGCGGTAATTGTCTGATCCGACGGCATGAGCCACCAACGGACTGTCGGTATAGGGATTGTTATGGACAATTTCATTAAGACGGTTCATCCACCAGGAGAAGGAGTGACGGTAAGATTTCAGGATGGAAATCAGGTCGTGGCGGCGACGATGGTAGATACGATTGTTGACACTCATGATCTTGTGCATGAATTTCTTACATTCCTCCGGATCTTCAGGCACGGATTCGAGGGGAAACACATCCACCCACACCCCGAAATCAAGCACACCGGTGGAGTCTCTCTGCCAGGTGGTGGTGTCGGCCACTTTTGCTATTCCCGAGGGGCACAGTTTATCTTCATTGTCGAAATTATACACGAGCTTGTAACGGTCGCTTTTATATGAATTGACGAAGCGGTCGAAATCCTCACGAAGCATGAAGAGGTCGGCATCATCGTCCCAGGGGATGAACCCTCCATGACGAACGGCTCCGAGCAGGGTGCCGCTCGAAAGAGTGTAGCGAATGTTATTGTCACGGCAGAAGCGGTCGATATCCTTCATGATGTCGAGGATCATCCGGTGCTTCTCTTCAAGGGTGAGCTCTTTATTATTTTCTTCCATTTTGATGATCGGGGTTATCGTTGATTCCGTGGAAATCCGGCTGCAAAGTTAGCATAAATTTTCAGACCTTTGACTCTTCCCGGAGATAATCGGCCAGTCTAACGGCCATTTCCCTTAGATTGAACCGGGGTTTCCATCCTAAATCCAGGAGTTTGCGCGGGGAGAGGTTCACAGTGGTATGTGGGGCATAGGTGGCATCAGGATCTACTTTCACCTCCACTTTGATATCCGGATTCACTGCCTCGCAAAATAGTTCGGCAAGGCCACGGATGGAGATATATGTGCCCGGGGTGGCGACATTGTAAGCTTCTCCGGAGGATCCTTTGAGGAGAATGAATACTAAGGCTGCCACGCAGTCGGTGATATAGCAATATGGCTTGGCTGATTTTCCCTCGGTATGGAGCTGAATATCCTGACCGTTAATGGCGTTGCGGGCAAACTGGGCGAACACACGCTTATCATCGGGTGAGATTCCGGCACCAAATGTCTGGGTGAGCCGTGCTGACATCACACGCACCCCATATTCGGAGACATAGCTGTTGCAAAGAAACTCGGCGGCCTGTTTCCCCATCGGATACGAGCTGCGTGGAGATCTGATATCGACATATCCTGTCATATCCTCGGTGACCGGTGAGTCATTGAAAATCTGGCCATAGTATTCTATCGACGAGAGATACACCATCCCTTTCACTTCCCTGTCACGACAGAAATCAAGCATAGCTTTGGTGGATTCCACCGACAGCATGAAGGTCTCGACCGGGAAATCCGACATGAAGCGTCCGTCGGTGGGACTTGCGCAATGGATGATATAATCGCATCCCGATATGCCGGATGAGAAAAACTTATCCAAAGACGATTCCACAATACGAATCTCTCCGGCGACATCTCTGAACATTGATTCAGCCTTCTCCTTATTTCTGACAGGGAGAATGAATCTCACATCTTCCACAACCGTGGCTATACACTTCACGAAAGTGGATCCAATGAGGCCGGTGGCGCCGGTCACTATGATTGTAGATCCTTGAAGAGAGTCGATAAGTTCGGGCGGGAGAGAGAATAAGTTGATGTCTTCCTGCAATATTCTGTTCATGGTTAGAGGATTGGGACGTTTAAAAACCGAATATCTGCTGGTTTTCATGAACTTCCACCATAGCGCGGAACACAAAGAAATCCGTAGGTGTGGTAATCTTAATGTTTTCGACGGGCCCGAGAATGGTATGTATCTTATGTCCGTAATAACTCATCATTGAGCAGCTGTCGATAAAATCGTCTTTTCCTGTGCGGCGTGCTTCCTCATGGGCTGCAAGGATATCGGAGAGCCGGAAAGTCTGCGGAGCACGCGCTATCAGGGAGTCGGCACGTGATGGAATCTCGAGAGATCCGTCTTTTTGGGTTACGACAAAAGTCTCGGTGGCTTCGACACAGGTGATGGCATTACCGAATTTGTCGGTAGCCTCGATATTGTCGGTTATGGTCTGTTCGGTGATGAGGGGACGCACGCCATCGTGGATCAGGACTATGCAATCTTCGCCATAGGTCTCTTTAGCTTGCCGCAGTCCAAAATATATGCTTTCCTGGCCGGTCGTTCCTCCCGGCACTACAGATCCCACCTTGTTGATCTCAAACTTCTTGAGCTGTTTATGAAGGAATGGAATCCAGTCGCGCAGGCATACCACCACTATCCCGTCAATGAGAGGATGATTGTCGAATAATTCGAGAGTATAAATGATCACAGGCTTACCGTTGAGCTCGAGGAACTGCTTCGGTTTCGAAACTGTTTTCATTCTTCTGCCGGCACCTCCGGCAAATATTACAGCGATATTTTTCCTCATATTATGTTCTGGAAACGTTCGGGAATCCGGGCCACGAATTTGAGGCCGAATGTGGTGGGTTTGTTAAGAGCGAAAATCGGTCGGCACCATGTCTGGATATGTCGGAGCGGAGTGACCATCTTGTCCCACTCGCCGGCTTTCACGCGGTTCACTTTCTCGATAGCTTTCTGACGTTTTATCTGATGACGAGTCCATCCGTTTGCAATGCGCGCCGGGTCGGCTGAAATCTGACGCAGGTGTTCGAGATCCACCCCTCCGAAATGGAAAAGATATAGTCCGGGGGCAATGTGGAAGTTTTGACCCTTCACACGATGACAACCGCCTCCCCATGTGTATGGCCGCGTGATGATGGATGGTTTGGTGTATCTTGAATACAACCATCCGCGGTGTCGTTGCGACAGGAAAGGCTTTGAGAAGTCGATAGGTCCTTCCGTGTCAAGATGCTGAAGCACATCCACTCCCAAGCCGGAATGGACATGATGCTTATCCGCTATATAGGAAAGGAAATTCAGAAGGCTATCGTCCACAAGGGGATCGACCACAAGAAACTCGTCGGCATCAGTGGCGATCACCATGTCGGCACCCTGATCGAAAAGCTTGGCGGCATGTGCGGAGATGAATCGTGATCGCTGCCGCTCGGTAGAGACTACGTTGCCTTGCATCTTGGGGACGAGTTGGGTATTTACGCCGTCGCAGAAATCAGGTATTTCCTGATCTTCGCCGTCGAAGAATACATAAAGGTTCTCTTTTCCCAGGTGTTTACCATAATATTCCACCCATTTCCGGAGGAAACGGTCGTTGCGCACCATTGTTATGGCTTTTACTTTCTTGGGAGGTATAGGCATCTTTGTCATTTCGATAGGATTCAGTTAGCAGGGAGTGGCAGCGCCACTTCCTTTTCCCAAAATTAGTAAATCTTTTCAGGAAAAGCAATATAATAGGGGAGAAATTACAGCTCCAATGAATTATCTTTTAGAAGAAAATCATATATGCTGATTGTGGTGATTCCGCTATTGTCGCGCTCTACAAGTACCGGATTACCTACGACTATAATTTTCTTAAATGAATCGTTGACATTTCGCAGCGAGTTTTCTTCCTGTCTGACCTTTTCTTCATTCTCCATTCGGTAGGCTGATTGGATATAATAACGCTGATTACCCTTATTGCATACAAAATCAATTTCGTAACTTACACGCTTTCGGTTGCCATCTTTATCTCGGATTATTGTGGGAACGATTCCAACATCAACATTGAAACCACGAACACGCAATTCATTGTAAATAATGTTTTCCATCATATGCGCTTTTTCAAGTTGGCGGAAATTTAACCGGGCATTTCTAAGCCCCATATCAACAAAATAATATTTATAGGGAGTATCGATATATTTCCTACCTTTAACATCATATCGTTGAGCTTTTTCTACAAGGAATGAGTCGCAGATGTAGTCAAGATATGTCTTAATAGTTTTATCGCTAAGTTTAACTTTCTTTTCACTTACGAAAGTGTTGGAAAGTTTAGTGGGATTGGTTAATCCTCCAATGCTTGAAGAGATGATATCAAGCAATATCTCAAGCTCCTCATCATTCTTAACGTGGTATCGTTCCTTGATGTCAGTGATATATGTTTCTGCGAACAAGGCTTTTAAATACTCAGTTTTTCTTTCTTCGGAGGAATATTCAAGCACTTGCGGCATCCCTCCATAAGTTATGTATTCTTCAAACGACAATTCCACCGACTTGCTGCTCACCGACATATATTCCCGGAAGTTAAGAGGAAATACCTTGATTTCTTCACCTCGTCCGCGGAAGGTGGTAATAACATCTTTCGAAAGGAATCGAGCGTTGCTGCCGGTTACATAAACATCAGCATTTTCAATTTTAAGATAGCTGTTCAATACATCTTCAAATTCCTCTACAAGTTGTATTTCGTCAATCAGGATGTAATACATCTCATCGTCAACCATTTTGGAATCAATATACTCCAGAAGATTATCCGGGTCTCGTAGGGATTTATTACGTCTATCTTCCAAGTCAATCTTGATGATGTGACGCTCATCGACTCCATTGTTCTTTAACCAGTCGTCAAAGAGATTGAATAGCAAATACGACTTACCGCTACGTCGAACACCTGTAACTATTTTAATCATACCGTTATGTCGACTACCTATTACCTTGTCCAGATATATATTACGTTCTATTTTCATATTGTAAATTCCGAGAAACTGATATTTGTCACATTTTTTCGGAATACAAAATTATGTGTTAGATCTGAAACTACCAAATTTTAATGTATTTTAAATGCTACTTTGGAAACTGAATTCAATTCCAAAATTTACTGAAATCTCTATATCTGCGGGAATCATTCTTTATAAGATATCAGCATCTTCTAAATACATAAAATGAAAGGGCCGGGCATCTCACGATGTCCGGTCCGTTCTTACTGTCATTGACGGGTTGGGTTTGGCCGCGTTGGTCAACGAGACTTAGACCACAATCTTCCCGCTTCCGACAGACGATAGAAATTACTAATGTATATAACCCAAAATTTAGACAATTATGTTTTTCCGTCACCATCCTATCGACTGGCACCGTATCACAACGGGGAGCCGGAATGTTAACGAGGCATAGTTTTTAAGGCCTCATTGAAACATATCTAAGTCATGAAAAAAGTGTATAGTATTTGTGTGTTTTTGTTTTCATTTTCATAAATATAGACAGCAGAGTTTGAGCTCGTATCTCGACAATGAAGGAGAATCAGCCGGCTTGAAGTTTATGATGATTTGATATAGACCGGTTATGAAATCCTTTATTGAGGAAATTCAGGCTGCATACTTCAGAAATTTTGGGAACTCAAGGATAAGAGTAAGGTAGGTTTGTGTGTTTATCCAAGTAATGTGTGTTTCTCCGCGATGGATATACAATCCATCAAATCTGAAAGTAAATCGCTTTTGTCTGTTTTCAGAGAGTAAACGCCGGAAATTGTGGGTATATTATACTGAATATAGTTAAAAACTGTAAAAATATTTAATAACAATAGTTAAAAATCGAAATTTCTTATATTATCGCCTATTGAATCCATCAGATAAGTTCTTGGTCCATACAATTTAAGAGCGCGTTCCTTAACGCGCTCTTAAATATATACCGATGTAAGAAATAATGCAAATTGTCTTATCCTTTTAATGCAATTAAATTTTGAATTTCTACTCATAATCTTTAATTTTGTATATGAGAAGGACTTATCAAGGATAGAGATAAGCGAAAGATCTGAAAATAATATATTGTATCTCCAAGTCGAAAAAGAAATTTTTTTAAGGATAGCGGAGAGGATAACCGATTATGAAACTATATATTAATGAAAAGAATTATTATATTGCTAAGTGTCGCGATATTTATATTATCGGGTTTTGATGCCTTCGGTCAGCAGGCCGATGAACTTCTTAAGAAGGCAAAGAAAGAAGGGAAGATACTAATAAAAGGAATTCCAATTCAGCCTCGAAAGAAGGGGGATGACGAGAAATATGTGCGTATCACAAATGCCAATGGAGAACAATGGGTGGATCGTGGAGCTATTGCGCTTGATCTTTTTGAGAAGGCTGCTGATGCCGGAAGTGGTGAGGCTGCTTATATCTTATTTTGTTACCATTGCTTGGGAAGATATGAAGGTGAAAAGTTTGCTTCGATGGATCCGAAGTATATTGGAAAAGATAACTGGGATTGGCATATTTTAATAGGAGAGAAATTTTTTCAGCGTGCTGTGGATTTGAATTATCCTGACGCAATGGAATACTATGTGGTGCAGAAAGAAGGAAGTTACGACGATAAAAAGAAATTGGTGGAGGATTGGAGAGAGATCTATGATGCTCTCAACGGCGATCCATTGGCACAGTATAATTTGGCCGAAAGATATAAGGATTCCAATCCGGTGAAGTATGAATACTGGATAAAGAAATCGCTTTCCCACAAGAACTGGCCTTTATTGGCCCGAGCTATGTATGCCAACTGGTTGCTCGACAATGGGAGAAGTCGGGATGCAAAAAAAATTATGGAGCCTGCTGTTAAGAGGAATGACTATATGGGTGATAATATGGCTCGCTTTGGATTCTTGGAGTGGAGTAGATTCTTGGTAGCAGAGCGCGTATATGAGGGAGATGAGACAGGAGCCATTGAATATTGCGATAAATTCTATAATATTGAAATAAGCCCCAGTAAAGATTTGGATCGCTATTATAAACTCCATGATGCTAATTTTTTGGAATATTGTGTAAGCTACTATGATTCTCCGGAACGGAAACGACTTTTTGAGGAGGTGTATAAAATGACTCCTAATCCTACCGACAGTCTTATACTTTACAATAGAGGAAGGACTTACGAAGCATGGGGGGATTCTATTAAAGCTTTCGATAATTATAGGAAAGCAGCTTTGGGAAGACATTCCGGAGCAATAAACAAGATGTTTGATTATGCCTCCCGGGGTTATGTTCCGGAGGAAAAAGATTTAAATGAGGTGCTTTCGGAAGTTATAAAGAAGGAAGATCCTGTTACGGGAGACTTCATGATACCGGGGTCTTATGCCAATTGGCGCACATATTATGTATTGGGCGAATATTTTTATAATTCCGCTAAGGATTACCGGAAGGCGCTTCGTCTTTACTATGGATGTATGGATGAATTGGGTTGTCCACAGGTGGTGAAAGGAGCGTGTGCGCGACAGATCTTCAAATGCTATGAATTTGGCCGTGGGGTGGAGACTGACCATATAGAGGCAGAGGGGTGGTTAAAGAGAGCTGAAGAGATTGGAGATGAGGATATCAAGGGTCTCTATGACGCTCTGTATCCGAAAGAGGAGTGATATCGACCTATGATAAGATAGTGGTAAGGTCTGATTGCAATAAATCAATCTCCCTGTATCCTGATGTCGGGAAAGTAGCATCCAATATTTGAGATTTAAATGCCACTCTTTTCCCTTTACACAACATTGTCCCTATGTTGGTGATCAGATCATATAGTCGATGCCCTTGAATATGAAGGTAAGCATTCTCTTTATTAAGACCCTTGATTTGGAAATTAGCGGGAATTCTTAGGGATGATATCTCTGCATCAAAGAGTTCCTTTACCTTTTGTAGATAAGGTTGAGCGTTATTAGCCAGCTCTTTACGTGTCGGCTGGAGAGGAAGGCATTTATTAAATTTTGTTACATTCCATAACATATTTAGTCCCGGCTCTTGGTAATAGACGAGATATAGCAACGGTAAATATACAATTTTGGATAATTCTTTTAGGAAAGAAATAAAGCAAAAATCAATAGTGCAACATATCCGGTTTAAACGCTGCTGCAGAAAAGCGGCCTCGCAAGAATGGTTTTCCCATGAGTAAGTATAGGTTTGCGCAATAAAACTTTCAGCCGTCAACTCTTCCTCTCCTCGCAGCAGATGAAGATCACTGTCGATACAAATAAAGAAACGTTTATTCAGATATGGAATATATTTCTTGCATTGTTCACATCCTGTGGAATCAGATCCTCGATTGCTTCTGCTCCGAGATATAAAATGGTATTTACCCGGATTTGAGTATTGAAGCTGAACATTCCAAAAGCGTGAATCATCCTCATCTTCCACGTGGATTACAGCTATGGTATCTCTATATCTCAAATGATAGTTTTTATAATAATTGGCCTGATCCTCAATTCTGCTCATAGCTATTTCTCAATTAATTTGGTTACATCTTCCATGTAGATGATACGGTCGCCCCACCCATCTCCGAAGATACTCGGAGAATGAGTCGTAATAAAGAATTGTGCATTAGGATTTAGGTTTACAAGCAAATCTACTAATTTATACTGCCAACTTATATCGAGAGAGTTCTCGGGCTCATCAATCAAAACAATAGATTCCTTATCTTGCAGAAGAAATATTCTCAAGAGTAAGAGAAGAATTTGTTTTTCTCCCGAAGATAGATCATCTATCGAGAGCAGAGTGCCGTTTGCGTTAATAATAAACTTATCACCTGTAATCTCGATATGTTTATCCGTATCATGGAAAAGACTATTTACAAGATCACAGAAGTCGATGATCCTTTTCCGGATATAATCAGCTTGATCCGGGGAAGCATCAATCAACGACATTCGATAATACATTAGTGATCCCCCTTCCTTGTTGTAATATATATAGGATTCAAGTGTTTGAGTGAGTGCGTTTGATTTCTTTCTACCGTCTTTAACAGTCAGATTATCAATTGAGGGGATGAAAATATAGGGGCCGTCTTTCCCTAAATTTTTAGATACAAGAGACTCCAGCTCAACCAGTAAGGTGGTTTTGCCACTTCCGTTTATACCAACAATGATATTTACATCCGGGTGAGGATGAAAACTTACTCTATATTTATTCCATAGTGACAGCTCAATATTCGATAACTTTATTTGAGTCATTTGCAAAAGATTTATGCAGATTATGGAAATGCATGGCAGTTAATAAAAGATTGGCAGCTTAAATCACTTCATGATTCCGGGAATAGGGTAAAGTTAACCAAATACTGTTGATTTTGCAAGAGTGTTTGTGAAAAAATTAACTCATCGGAGATCATTTCTTCACCTTATGAGTTATCTTAAGCTTTTGGGAGGGATTGTCGATTTCGATTTTACCCAGGCGTCCGAGCACCGACTGGCCTAAAAGGAGCGGAGCCCTCTGATTGCGCACCACGGATGCGCGGACATTATCAAGCTCGAATCCTCCGAAATTCACTTTCCGTAGATTGATCACAGTTCCTTCCGAGATATCTCCGTTGGCATCCATATATTTCGCTGATCCTATTATGTCGGAAGGCTTTATATAATCATTCTTAAGCATGAAATTAGCTTCCAACTGCGACATGGTAACCTCTGCCGCGCCCGTATCAAACACAAAATGGAGCGGCAGTTCATTGATGACGCACTTCACCTTCGTGACACCACTCTCTTTGGTAAAGGGTACTTCCACGGTTTCTGTGATATAGTCGATAGTTTCTTGATCTTCTTCCGATGAATTCCGGAGATTCTCCAATGCTTCCTTAGCCTCCTTCAGCATATTTTGAAATTCAGGCATATCCCTCAGAGAATCCATATCATAGTCGGATTGAATGAACCACGGAGTATTATAACCGGCATCAATGGCCTCCTTCAGATAACGGAGAGCCTCCTCTTTACGGTCGAGGCGTGCATAAATGCAAGCCATATTATATAAATTCCCCGCGCGGTCGGTGGTGTCGTTATCAAGAATAAACTTCATGGTCTCGATGGCCTTCTCGGCGTTTCCCAATCCGGAATAAGCAAAAGGTGTCCAGGAATCACTGGTCAGCACCGAATCCTTCTCTACCTCGATAAGACGTTGATAATCCGCCCGCGCCTTGTCATTCTGCCCCGTGAAGCGATAGGCATCCCCGCGACGCATCAGCAGGCGAGGGAATGATTCAAATTTAGGAAATAACATCACCACTGTATCATAATTCTCAATACCCTCCTTGAAACGCTTAAGATTAAGACAAACTTCTGCCCGGTCGAAATATATCTCCGGATTCTCCGGATCCATTGCCACGAGCTGATCCATAATAGCAAGACTCTCTTCAAACTTTCCTAAATTGGAGAGTATATTGCTTTTGAGATTGAGCAAATTTAAATCCCCGGGACTCATCATAAGGCCACGGTCGGCATAATCAAGAGCCTTAAAAGGTTGATGTTTATGGTTGTAACAATTAGCTATATTCTCAAGAAAAACAGGATTGGGATCGACGGCGTGGCCCTTCTCGTAATATTCGATAGCCTCATCGTAGTCCCCATGCAATTCTGAATAGCGGGCTATAAAATAATGCCAATCGGTATTAGTGGGATCTTTTGTCATCTGGATCTTTAATTTTGCTTTCAACACCGGTGCAGCCTCTGTGGGAAGATCAAAAATATGAGCCCAAGCCTTCCTGTCGAAGTCGAGTGAGGCAGCTTTAATAAGATCATCAATAGCCTCAGCCCATTTTTTCTGCTCCGCATAAGCTTCGCCCCGGAAAGAATATCCGGAGGAATAACTTGGAGAAATTTTTATCACGTATGAGAAAATGTCGATAGCCTTGTCCCATTGTTTCTGCGTCTTCGCATTGCGTCCCATACCCATATATCCCATTGTATCGCCCGGATCCAGGTCGATCATTTTCTGATAATCGGCATCCGACCGGTCATAATCTCCTATTTCAAATAAAATGTCGCCTCGGCGTTCATATAAGTCCTTCTCATCGGGATTTATCTTGATCGCCTTGTCCATATCTTCGAGAGCCTTCAGAGTATCGCCCAACTGCTTTTGGATTTCTGATCTTGTCACCAGCATTGCGGAATGCCAGTCCTTGTTTTTAGAGGTGACAAACTTCATGGAGCTATCCAATGCCGACAGAGCCCTGCCCATTTCCTCTTTAGTAAAGAAAATATAAGCTAAGATTCCGTAAGCATAACCATTTTTAGGATTCTCGGCCAATTCCTTTCGTATCCATTCGTAAGCCTCATCATATTGGTTGTTCTGGAAAGCCTCCTTTCCCCGGGTATAGTTATAAGAAGTAGGTTCGCCATATTTGGAGAAATCCGACTTAGCCTGTACGCGGAAGGGCACAAAGGCTACGATAAAAGATAGACAAGCCAATAAAATTGGAAAGAGATTAATTTTGATTTTCTTATTCATAACATAGTGGTTTTTATAAGATATACCCGGGGAAAGGAGGAGGTAAACGAGTGGTAGGAAATTAAGGTAGGAATTACCATAATATACTTAAAGAGCAGCGATAAACAAGATTATCCAACCGATTGCAATAGCCTTATCGCCGAGGCCGCCATCTAACAGCATCTTTATAGGCCATAAGATATTCCAGTTGCTGATCCAGCACATAAACAAGTAGATGATTACTGCGAGTACTAACATAACTGTCTTTGTTTTATAGTTCTTTGAAATAATGTGTATTTTGAAACATAATTATTTTTTGTTCTTTCTTAAAGAGTAATTCAAAAATGAAAATATCTGTTTCCCAAGCTTTTACATATTATACCTGAAATTTCCATAGACATCAGCGAAAAACCATGCTGATCCGGCAATCTTAAGACGATACACATTAAGATTGGTTTTTTTGAGGGCTGTTTGCAAATCATTAGGAATATTACCTAAGAATTTATATCCACCTTCAAATACAGCGACGATACCATCATCTGTGATGCATGCGGCCCAAAGAGACCCATATATATCGAATCCTTCAGCCAACCAGTTTTGTATTCGGTAATCAGATGCACAGATATAATCGGTAGAGATAACTATCCAGTCTCCTGAGTCATTGAAAGTGACGGAGGTGATTACTTCTCCATTATTATTGAATTCTCTTAATTTTTGTTCCAGACTATACGGGATATCATTCCAAAGGATTCCATTATTTCCATATAAGATAAGCCATCGGCCCCTTTCAGTGAGTTGTATATCATCGATGAACTCACCCTCATTGTTGAGTTGTTTGATTGCCCTACTTAATCCTTGTGGAGTATTGGCTTCAGCACACCCATTTTGGCCATAAAGAGCCACGTCACCATTAGTTCTGGTAATAGCTACATTGCGACATTGTCCCCATTTCTTAATGGCATTGCGAATATATTCCCGGCTGCTCTGTGCGTTAGCAGGAAAACCGATAATAAGGACGGTCATCGCAAGAATCATTTTTAGTAAAGATTTTTTCATGCTTGAGAATTTGAAGTTAATAATATATACCGGTAATAGGCCTTAAGTAAATACCGAATGGGATATATTTAAAGTAGAAGCATCAATAGGGTAGTCTTCAAAAAAATGAAAACGTGAGCCTTTTTCGAGTTACCATACTGCGGCTCTGGACTGCCTTCTGCGAGTAACAAGTAAAAAGCTCACGCCGGAATATATACTGCCCGTAGGCTAATATACACAGGGCGTGAGCGCCATTGCTTGTTATCTGCGCAGATTGAAAATTGTCCAGATTTTCAGTATCAGATAACGGAGTGTTTGACGCTCAT
>CAMWUJ010000055.1 GCA_947177405.1 uncultured Porphyromonadaceae bacterium
ATAAACAATAAAGTCCAAATATAAAAATTCATTTTGTTCATTTCATTTTCATACTCCAACATCCTTATTGATAACATAACTCCTTTTCTATCCAAATCAATATACTTCCCTATGTTTCTCTAATTCTAAAATTTGCCAATTCCAATTATTTTTTATATCTTTGATGATAAATATAAACTAAGAAACTCATATATACTATGATAAATCTTGAAAAAGGACAGCGGGGGGCTGTCGAACTTCCCAAATTCACCGTCGGTCTCGGTTGGGACGTTAATTCATCTGATACCGGATATGACTTCGACCTTGATGCCTCTGCTTTCCTTCTTGGTGAAAACGGCAAGATTCTTGCCGATGAATTTTTCGTGTTTTATAACAACCTCTCTTCTCCCGATGAAGCTGTGGTCCATACAGGCGACAACCTCACCGGCGAAGGGGAAGGCGATGATGAGAGCCTTATCATCGATCTCTCCAAAATCGATCCTCGCGTGAAGGAGATATGCTTCGTGGTGACAATCCACAAAGCTGATGAGCGACGCCAGAATTTCGGTCAGGTCAGAAATGCCTTTATCCGAATTTATAATCCCGACACCCAGGAGGAGATACTTCGCTACGACCTTGATGAAGATTTCTCTATCGAGACTTCAATAGAGTTCGGTCGCATTTATAAAAGAAACGGCCAGTGGAAATTTGAAGCTATCGGAACAGGAAAGAAAGCCGGGCTCGCTGAATATCTTAAAAAGTATAATTGATATCACTATCTCATAATTTTTAAAAATGGCTATCATTCTCGAAAAAGGACAACGCATAAATCTTGAAAAGAAAAACGGTTCGCGATTGTCGGAGTTTTGTGTGGGTTGCAACTGGGGAGCTATCCGCAGAAGCGGTTTCTTCGGCTTCGGAGGAAGCTCACATGATGTGGACCTCGACCTTAGCTGCGTGATGACTGATAAACAAGGAAATCTTGTGGATCATATTTATTCTCCCCTATATCGTGTGGATTTCCTTGCCAAATATGGGATGCCTCCCGGCAAGACTGATTCCAAGGAATTCGCACTTCATCATAGCGGAGATGATCTGAAAGGTGACCTCAACGGCAATGATGAGCTCGACAATGAAATTATCACTGTCAATCTCAATAAAGTGTCGTCCGAAGTGGATCAGATTTTCTTTTTCCTGAACAATGTGGGTCGTGAGGATTTCTCTCAGATTCCATACGCATCAATACGGATGTATGAAGGCACTCCTTCGCGCGTGAAAGAGGTTTTCGCCTCCTATGATGTAGCAGCCGAACCGCAATACGCAGGGAAAACTGCTCTTTTGTTGGGAAAACTTTATCGCCGTAACGGAGAATGGAAATTCTCGGCTATCGGAGATGCGTTCCCCGATAAGAATCTATGCGAGACAATCGCAAGAATTGTTAACAATTATGCTAAGTAAGTATTCAAAATTAAACGATAGTAAGTAAATCACTTAAAAGATATTAAAATGAGAAGACTTCCCGTATATCTCCTCCTTGATACTTCCGGATCCATGTTTGGAGAGCCTATCGAAGCTGTGAAAAACGGTATGCAAGTGCTGGTATCAACACTGCGTCAGGATCCATACGCCCTTGAGACAGCATATCTCAGCATCATCACTTTCGACAGTAAGGCTCAACAGCTAACCCCTCTCACCGAGCTCTCCGCCTTCCAGCAACCTGATCTCCGCGCCAATGGCACCACAGCACTCGGCGAAGCACTTGCATTGGTTGCCAAGAAAGCTGATCAAGAAGTGACCAAAACCACAATGGAGAAAAAGGGCGATTGGAAACCCCTTGTATTCATTATGACCGATGGTGAGCCGACCGATGATCTGAACAAAGGACTCGCTGAATTCAACAAGCGCAAATGGGGGATGGTAGTGGCCTGTGCCGCAGGTGCCGGTGCCAACACCGATACACTGAAGAAAATCACCGAATGTGTGGTATCTCTCGACACGGCCGATAGTTCCACTATCAAGGCCTTCTTCAAATGGGTTTCCGCATCAGTGAGTGCAGGAAGTATGAAAGTGGAAGAAACCGGATCGGAAGCCACTACCCTCAGCGAACTTCCTCCTCCACCACCGGAAGTTAATATCGTGTTATGACACGTCGCCTTCCCGTATATCTGCTCATCGATACATCGGGATCGATGCGAGGCGAACCCTTGGAATCTGTCAAGGTGGGACTTGAGGCAATGATCTCAAGTCTCCGCCGGGATCCTTTTGCACTCGAATCGGTGAGCCTTAGTATAATTACTTTTGACAAGGAGGCTAAGCAGATTATTCCCCTCACCCCTCTCGACCGGTTCAAACTGCCCGAAATCACCACTCCCGACAGCGGCCCCACCCATACCGGTGCGGCACTCAGGCTTCTATGCGAATTAGTAGATACCGAAGTCGTGACCTCCACTCCCGACAGAAAAGGAGACTGGAGACCTCTCCTTTTCATCATGACTGATGGAAAGCCCTCCGATCTCCTGCTTTATAAAGAGATGGTCAAGAAGATACACAAGAAAAAATTCGCTGCCATAATAGCCTGCGCAGCAGGAATGAAAGCGCAGACAGATCCTTTGAAACTCCTCACCGACCAGGTGTATTCTCTTGATACGTTGGATAGCACCACTTTCAAGAGTTTTTTCAAATGGATATCCGATTCCATCGGTGTGGGAAACCGCAGTCTCGGTGCCTCCGAAGATATTCTCCTTCCTCCCCCACCTCCGGAAGTCAACGTAATAATATAAGACTATCATATATGAATCGCAGTCAACGCCATCTTTCAAGACTTGCCAACCGTCGTGGTCCGATCCATGATCTGGAACGGATATTCGATGCTGTTACAGAAGAAGCGGCCCTCAACCCCGCAGAGCGAGAAGCCTTCTGCCGATGGGCACTTTCTTCCCTCTTGGATAATTTTAAAACTCATTTAATGGATCGACGGATAGAAATCGAGAAACAGATAAAAGCCATGGGCATCAATGTTCCCAATGGTACTGTCAATAAGGATTATCACGCCTCATTCCTGCTCCCCGAGGGACTGGTCTCGGATGTCAGGGTTGATGGAGTGGAAGATCTGGGACTTTCCCTTACTACTGATGGCTATGATGAATATTATTTATCGGGACGCCCTGTGAAGGCAGGAGATTTCACACTTACCCTGAGTTTCCAGACTCTTGCAGGGGCTCCTCGTTCGTCACTTAAGATTCCTGTGGCTTTCAATCCTGATCCGCGTTCATTATGGCGCAATATCCCCACCGATCCCAATATCCCTTATTTCAAAGAGGATTCGGCTACCGATTACATACGCGTGGAAGCCGGTAAGGACGAAGCGCCGAGAAAGGATATGGTGGCAGCAAGTCAACGAGGCCGCAGTCATGCCCGTGAAGGGAAACCACGTGACGACCATTTCGCTCTTGACCATTGCTATGAATCGGGATGGTATATCATGGCAGTGGCTGATGGCGCAGGATCGGCTAAGTATTCCAGGAAAGGATCGGAGGTGGCTTGCAATGCTGCTGTGGCGCATTGCAAGTCAATGCTTACCGATAATCCTGAGTTTGAGAAAGCGATCGCCGACTATGCCGCCGACAAGGAAGATGCAGGCAAGCGTACAGAACTAACAAGAATGGTGATCGATATCATTTATAAAGGTGCTGTGAAAGCACATGAGGCTGTGAAGAAAGTGGCGGCTGCCAATGAGGAAGCCAAGCTGCGTGATTTCGCCACAACTCTGATGTTCGCCATTGCCAAGAAATATGATTTCGGATGGTTCATCGCATCCTTCTGGGTGGGAGACGGTGCCATTTGTCTTTTCGATATGAATAGCCATACTGTAAAACTTCTCGGAACCCCCGATGAAGGTGAATTTTCCGGACAGACACGCTTTCTCACCATGCCTGAAATTTTCCACGACAAAGATGTGGTGAGCAAACGACTCAAGATGACCATAGTGCCCGATTTTACTGCGCTGTTCCTGATGACCGACGGAGTTTCCGATCCAATGTTCGAAACCGAAAAAAATCTCAACGACTACGATAAATGGCTTCATCTCTGGAATAAACTAAACACAGGTTTTCCCGGTGACAATATCCCGGGAGTGGATCTTTCGGACGACAATGAGCAAAGCAAGAATCAGCTCCTCCGCTGGCTCGACTTCTGGAGCGCCGGAAATCATGATGACCGCACTATAGCAATCCTTTATTAGAATTTCCACCATGAGTAAAATCGTTAAACTTAAAGCTGCCGATGGGTCGCAGGTAGAGTTTGTGGATGAAGTTATAGGCAGTGGAGCCATGAAGGATGTCTATTTCTCTCCCGACAAGAAATATGTTGTAGGATTCTTCCGCGAACCTCAGGATGCCAATGCCAAAGATCGACTACAAAATATCGTGGGCACATATCGCGACCGTATTTTCAATCAGGTTGGCGGAGATTATTGGGAAAATCTCTTCTGCTGGCCCACAAAGATTGTGGAATGGAACGGTCGGTTAGGAATAGTTTCCCCGACGTATCAAAAGGAATTTTTCTTCCACGATGGACGTTTCAAAGGGAAAGAGAAAGAAGGGAAATGGTTTGCTTCAGCCAAATTGCGCAATAAATTTCTCACTCCCAAAGAGAAAGGCACATGGCTATCTCATCTTCACTTCTGCCTTCAGATTGCTCGCGCAGTCCGTCGTCTCCATGCCGCCGGACTTGCCCATTCCGATCTCTCCTATAAGAATGTTCTTGTAGATCCCGAGACCGAAAGAGCATCCATAATAGATATTGACGGATTAGTTGTGCCCGGGAAATATCCTCCTGATGTTGTCGGCACCCCCGACTTTATCGCGCCCGAGGTGCTGCAGACCCGCAGTTTGCCTTTGGGAGACCCGAAAAAGAAATTACCCGGAATCCTGACCGATCGTCACGCATTAGCAGTGCTTATCTATATGTATCTCCTCAACCGGCATCCGCTCAGAGGAGGGAAAGTTAACGATTTAGACCCGGCACGCGACGAAGAGCTGTCAATGGGTGAGAAGGCGCTTTTCATCGAGCATCCTTTAGATAAGAGCAATCGTCCAAAAATGCAGAATCTTGCTCCATCGGAATTGCCTCAGGGAGATGTGAACCAACGTCCATACACTCTCTGCGGACCATATCTAAAGGAGCTTTTCGACCGCGCGTTTATCGATGGGCTTCATGATCCCTCCAAGCGTCCCACTGCAGATGAATGGGAATTGGCACTTGTGAAAACTACAGATCTTGTGCAACCATGTTCCAATCCTGCCTGCGAGGCACATTGGTATGTATTCGATAATACCACCAAACCGCGCTGCCCTTTCTGCGGCACAGAATACAAAGGTCAGCTCCCTGTACTAAATCTTTACTATTCTCCGGCAAAAGGGAAATATCTCCCGGAGAATTACCGTCTGATGGTCTATGACAAGCAATCGCTTTATATGTGGCATGTCAACAGATTTGTCACGCCCAACGAACGGACTCGTACCGAAGATAAAAAACCGATAGGCGACTTTCATTTCCATAACGGCAAATGGATTCTTATTAACCGTCGTCTCCCGGATATGTGGGATGTTACCGATTCTCAGAAACGGCAGATAAAACCAGGAGAATTTGTGGAACTGACAGAGGGAAGAAAGATACTGCTTTCAGGAGCCGACGGAGGAAGACTTATCGTTGTCCAGCTTGTGAATTAAACTCTTTAACGCACCTAAGTGTTAGAATAATGAAATAAAACTCTAAAATTATGAAAAACAGATTTGAAAAATGTCTTGAAAGCGGTAAGCCCGTTCTTCTGGCGTTCCTCCATGCCGGTCGGCAGGATGCAGTGAAAGTGAAATATGATATAGAGGCTCTACGCAAAAAATATGGGGATAAAGCTTTATTCCTTATGGTGGATGGTTCATACAATCATGAGCTGGCTCGCAAATATAAAATCGACACATACCCCACATGGGTTCTCTTCAAAGGCGGAGTGGAATCCTGGAGAGCAAGCACAAAAGATTTCAATACGATTGATGAATCCATCAACGGATTTATAGATTAGACTCTTCAGTAATAAAACGACCCGGCTCTCAAAAGCCGGGTCGTGTTTTTTTAGGGTCTTGATAATAGGATAATACATTACAAGATTCTTATGATTAAAGTGCTTCTATCTCTCTCAATGGTATTCCGGTAATATCCGAGATAGTGAAGGCATCATAACCTCGCGACTTCATCCTCCTTGCCAATGATATCCTTTCTCTCTGCTCTCCCCTTGCTTCGCCGATGGCTATACCTTCTTGCTTTCCAATGGCAATTCCTTCTTGCTTGCCAATGGCCATTCCTCTTTGTTCTCCTATAGCATACCCTTGATCATATCTAAAGTCAAGACCGGCCTGAACCTCCTGAAGGTGTTCGAGCGATTGGCTGTAAGCTACCGCCTCTTCACCCACTATATTGTCACTTTCGGCAGCCTCGAAATATTCTTCATATCCTCCCTCTATATAGGGTTTTGAATTTTTATCCATCTTATCCATATTTTTTATTAGAAACAACTGTCTTTGCAAATCGTTTTCACATTTCTCCCATTCATTGGCAACATGCTTGAGGGAATAAAACAATATCCTCAGCTTTTTGGTTAGTATTTCGCCTGTCTCCTTTTCCCTAAGTTCAAAATCATGAATAAGACGTTTTGAAAGATGAGGAAAATCGAAGTCTGTGAGGCAAATCAGAATTACAGGATTAAGGTCATAATTCCATCCGGTTTTTCCCTGCTCTGTCACTGATTTGAAAGCATAGTAAGCCATCCGGTCTTCCAACGGAGGAGAATATACATTCTGCATCTCGAATATGAAATGATGCTCGATATCCATTTCACGCTCCTCTTTCTGAATATGATAAGACTTGAGACCAGAGTTATCCTTGGGAATATTCAAAGTGAAATACACATCATATAATATCCTTTTCCCCTTTTCGATACTTGGAAGAATCTCCTTATCGTGATAGTTCAATTCATGAGGAACCACTCTCTTGATGTTTATTTCATCCCCCATTGCAGCCCTGATGAACTTAATCACCACTTTTTTGAACTTCTTTGATCCGAAAGCACGCTTGAAGCCGAAATCGGATTGAAGATTTATAAAGGGTGTCTTAATGATAGGGATGTTTCGCTTTTCCATACCTGACTATTTGGCTTTTTGCAAATTTAATCAATATGAAGTAATCTCGCAAGAGATGAATAGAGGATTTTTAGAAGTTAAACACCACTTGCCATTCCCTATATGGTAGGCAAGTGGTGTAAATGTAAATGAAAATATACGCGTGCTATTATTTCTAAGGCTTATATGTTCTTGTGAATTCAGTTTTTCCCACAAGATAGTTGTCATTATCAATAGCAACTTTGGTAGTCTCCTTAATCTGGGACGTGGCAGAAGGATAATAGTCTTTCATACTCATGATGGTCTGGAACCAACAATGCACTCGGTGTGTGGTCGATCCATCCGGATTCTCTATCAGGAAACCTCCCTTTGAGATCGGAGTGTTATAATCGGTCCAAGTCACCACCTTTTTATATTGGATCGTAACCTTTCCACTGTTGTCGAACAATGTCTTACCCGAAGTAACAGCCATAAGGCCATTTCCAGGAAGATTCTCTATATTCTGACGATCACTCTCGATAACAAATGTCATCGGAAACACAGCCGATGGTAGATTATCGGGCAGATCAAAGAAGAGAGTGAATGGTTTGGATGCCTCGGGCATGACCATTCCTGATCCGGAGGTGGAACTGTTCCAATCTGTTAAAGCTGTGTTATACACCTTGAGATTCTCAAATTCCCAACGTTGATGAAGCACAAGATTGATAGTGCGTCCCAGTCCTGATTTCTTTACTATTGTGAAGGATTGGGTCTTGGTTTCGGCAGACGCTGGTTTTATTGTCAATTCCAATGTATGCCAGTTATCCGATCCGGTGCCTTTATCCACTATCTTGGAAATCACATCACCCGGCACAAGATCTATCCGACTCACACCTGTGGTGTTGTCATATTTGTTGGTGGATAGATTCTTATAACGATACTTGAACTCAATTGTCTGCTCCTCCGGAGATGTGAGCACAGCGGTAGTGAAATTCACAAATACAATCTCCTTCCCATCCGACATATTGAGAAGGTTAGACAACTCAAGGTCGAATGAAAGATTATTGAATACCATTCCTTCAGCAGCCTCAGCTGCAGTCTTATAACCGTCGGCATTCACGGAGTTAAGAGTGATATGGAAATCGAAGTTTCTTAATATCGAGTAGAAATTGAACATTCCGTTAGACGCGTTCTGCCCGATATCCAATTTGTAATACATCTCTTTCCCCTTCCTTATCCCTTTAAGTAAAAGATAAGTATGGTAAAGGTCAGTTGCAGGACGCTCATACATGTATTTAGGTTCTACCCCATCCGGAATCACTAACGACGAGCTGACCTGATTATCGTACTCTGTTCCTGCGGGCACTCGACCCTTATAACTCTTGAGAATATCTGCATATTCCATAGGAGTGCCATCAGACTTCACATACTCAGGGAATGTATTTGTAGTGGAATTCCAGGCAGCTACCGATCCTTTATCAGGATTATTGATAATTTCAAAGCCGGTGAGCTGAAAATCCGAAGCATTATCTGTGATGGAAATCTTGGCAAAATTCCTTATAAGCCCTATATTTGACAGGGTCTCTCTCATTCCGGGCAGAGGCATCCATCCACCATCAGTTGTCGAAGTGCAATAGCCATCCGGGAAAGTTAGTCGTCGCCAATATGCCTCCACTCCTCCAGAAGTCTTTAATCCGGGGATTACTGTGGCCTCAACACCATAATCTGCTGTTAGCTTCTCCCCTTTCGGCAAAGCCACAAGATGAAGGATACGGGGAGCGGCTGTTGCACGGAGTGTGACATCATAATTAACCACTCCTTTCGAGAAATCCACATTCTCATCCTCGGCTTCATAGATTCGCGAGAATGTGTTGGTCAATGGATTACCGTTATCCACAAACTCCACGAGATAAAGATGCAGATTGGCAAGGTCGGCCTCGTCGGAAAAACCTCGGGTTGCAGAAATCAACGAAGGGACCGACACCGAAGCAGACACCTTTAGGGAATCCCCTTCAACTCTAATCTCAGAATCCTCCTCATAGGAAGGAATATCAGGCATATCGTCCGAGCAAGAAGCAAAGCCTAAAGAGGCCGCAACTCCTAAATATAAGATATATTTCTTGAAATTCATCTTCATCATTTTAATCATTATCTCGGGCGATCGCCCCATGTGAATTCATATTTCGGTTTTCCGGCTCCGGGATTCGTAAGAGGTTTCAAAGTCTCCTCACCCCAGTACCATTCATCATATACGAAGCGGGCACGCTCGGCTGAATTATTATCCACTTTAGGATTCAGATAGGGATCAATATTTTGGCCCGGAGCAGCTTTGCCAGGCACACATACCGCACCGTGAGCTGACCAATAATGCCATTCAATTCCGTCAGAACGTCCGAACAGACGAGGAATCTTCAAATCAGCCGACAATTGCATCAAAAACTCAATTTCCGAATAGGTCGGCAATCTCCATCTTCCGGCAGCATAACCCATCTCTTGATAAGCAGCGGCCCTATGGCGACCCAATGAACGGTTCAAGATTTTTCCGGTACCGCCGTAACTTGAGCAAACTCTGAACTTGGGAGCCAACATCTTTTGGGAAGATGCATCTTCTTTGGTGGGGTAATAATATGTTAAAGATCTACTATTTCCATTTATATCCTTAGCAGTTATAAATCCTGTGGTTTTAATTCCGGTGGATAACTTTTCTCCTGTCCATGTAGTCTTATTTTCTTTCCCCATGGAGGCATCAGTCAACTTATTATTAATTTTATCAGCCCTTGGATCACCGATATGATATTTCGAGCCATTGGGAAGGCGAGTAATTGTGATCAGATACATATTAGGATTCCAGTTGAGATTTCCGGTGGACAAACCGATAGAAGTGGTCCAACCATCTGAACGCCCTCCACTAAGATCTGCATCCATTCCTGTAAATCCTGTGTAGTTCCCGTTAATATATGTGCTGCCTTGACCACCTGTATAATTAAATGATGTGGCACCTTCCGCTACATAGTTGGGTACAGATGATATATACATGGCCGGATATTGCACAATCGTAACAGTTTCGCGGAAGTTGGAAGTTCCTTTCATATCCGAGTGCTGAACTGTGACGGTGAATTCTACCTTGGTATATTCATCCTCATTGGTTCCTTCGTAATATCTAATCTTGTCGGTCACTGCCTTTATCTTGGCATCAGTCTGAGTCTTGGCACGGTCTTTTGGAGCTTCGTATTTTTTATCTCCATTGGTCAGATCCACCAAATTCCCGTTAGCATCTTTAGGAGTAGATACTTTCAGAGGATGAGAGACCGTTAAAACTTTTGTAGAATTATCAAAGTTAGTAGTGAATACAGGTTTACCAGTCTTTGTTTTCGACAAATTATTTTGCTCATTAGTCACAGTCACTCCAAATCCGGAACCCTGGTCAGAGAAGTTATATCTGTAGAAAGTCATTTTAGCATCAACCACTTCCGTTGGATGCGAGGAATAGAATTGAATACCTATCTCCTCCTCATTATTCACCTCGTAGTTGTTCTGATCCACTACCAAATAGCGCACCTCAGTGATATCTACATCAATATTCTCCTTTCCCCAGTCAAGGGCACCGTAGGAGAGATTCTCGATTTCTGAAGGCTCATCAGGCACGAAACTTCCGAGCACACCTACACGCAGGCGGACATGATAAGAGGTGTTTCTTACGATCTCAGTCTTTGAAAGATCGGCAACCGGCACACGATAATAGCATGTGCGATATGACTCTCCACCATCGGAAGTCCAGGGAACCATCAATGTGAGATAAGTCATCGTTGAGGATTCATTGCCATTAACCTTTCCACTCCATGAATTAGGATAGGAATAGAATGGAATCGACTGTATCAAAGGATAGTCGGCAGATTCTTTATCCTCTTTGAAAGAATACACCAGACCGTCGGGAGTGTTGTAATAATCAACGCTCTTCACCTGATCCGCTTTCGGATCAAGAGTTGAGTTCTTTACACCGTTGTTGATCTTGACACGGATATTATTGAAGTCGGGGTTCCATATAAGCTGATTATCTCCTACATTTTCCTTCACTTCATCCTCCACATTAAGATGAAGAGTGAATTTGGATGCAGCTCTCGACACCTCAACCTGCGCCAACGCACCGGTTTTACCGTTAATGTTAATCATTTTAGCCACTCCGTCGCCATCCATCACAAAAGCATCCTGCTTCTGTCGGTTGTCGAATGAAGATGAAATCGCGAGAGCACGGAGGTCATCAACAGTGCGCGCAGTGCCCGGATCAACATTAACCGCTACAAAAACCTGACATGAACGCGACTCGTCTATACCGAATAGCGAAGATACCATCTGCTCGGTGACCGGGATTCGAAGAGAAGCGGATCCAACACTGTTAATGTTAGTGAAGGTCTCCATATACATAGGCTCATTCGAACTTAGCCAGTCTCCTCCGTTAGGCCAAAGACACACGGTTGCAGTTTTAATCAGATTCTCATTTAAAGTGTCATCACCGGCCTCAGTGGCACGAGTAGAAGCCTCGGCACACTTTATCTCAATCGTAAAGGAGCCATCAGCATAGTCGGGAGCAGCGTTCTCCACCGAAAAATCGAGGTCGTCGTTGCAGCCCGTAAGAATGGTTGCCGGTGCCAATGCGAAAAGAGTTAGAAAAGGATATATATATTTTTTCAATCGTGTCATAATATCTTTATTCCATGGTTGGAAGGCCGGGAAGGGCCACTTATTTTGGGTTCTGAATAATAGTAAGGTTCTCTATTCCCGGACCGTATCCTCCTCCTTGAAGGATGTTAACCGGAATAGACCTTCCGTCAAGAGTAGTGACAATCACCTGCAATCTTGCAGTGTTGGCGACTTTACCGGGAGCCACAGTGGAAAGGATCATGAAATCAGTCTTGGTTCCATTTATATTTCCACTCAAATGGGTAGTGGTCGAGCCGTCTTCAAGACGAAATCGGATCACATCGGGTTCACCATTCTGAGTGATCAGATAAGCATCCCATCTTGCACCCAAAGGAGTGGAGATGCCGAAAGATCCTTTCGCACCGGCCTGATTCTTCAATACTAATCTTGCAGTGGATTTATCAAATGAAAGATAACTACCTGCTGTGAAATTCAAAGCGCCGTCGGCAGCCATGCCTACATGATCGGAATAATCAAAATCCACACTCTCCTTTTTCCAGGGCAATACAGTCACACTCGCAATCAGTGCATTCTCATTTCCGATCGTAATATTCACCTTTGCATGAGTGTTTCTCGGAAGGCCGTATGGAAGATTGGGAAGCGTAACCGGAATGAGCCAGCTTTCTCCATTGTCGAATGAGAGGGAACATGAGAATCCGCCTTCGGGAAGAATACTCTCGGGAAGATATATCTCAGGATTCCATTCAAACCCGGAAGTAGGGAGATCAAGAGGCTCGGGAAGAGTGTAAATGAATTCATTCACATTTACATTCTCCGGGATAGCGAATGAAGTGATGTCGCGGCCTCCTTCCACTCCTATACCCGGTTTATCTTTCTCGGGGGCATAAACTGTCCGGGTAGGAAGCAGATGCTGCCGGTCGCTGATTCCTGTAATCTTTATCGTGGTAAGTTTCTTACCTGCCACTCCCTTGAAATCTTGGGAGGTAGAAATATTGAATGAGAACTTTGCCGCCGATCGTGTAATAAAGAGATCTGTGTGCTGACGTTTTGTCATGCCGTCTTCTGCCGGAATAGTAGTAATTTCAAAACGTTCGAGCATCGGAATATCAAGACCAGGTTTGTTCTTATCGCTGTTATTGAAGAGAGTGCCGTCAGATGAGGCATAAAGGATCCGGTTTTCCAGGCTCCTCTCATCATCCGGGGAATATTTCGATCCTATGGGATAATGGTCAATGTCGAGGTCATAATCCATAAACTGACAATTCCCCATAAGATACACAATATATTGGGAAGCGCTTTTGAGGCGAAAAATCATGTCGGCAGCCTGAGGGATACCATTCTCGAAGAGCACAGTGCGGTTATGCTTAACCTCTGATGACACCTTATCGATTATAAGGACTCTCAGAGAATTAAGATTCTCGGAAGGAAAATCAGGCACTGAAAACACCGGAGTTGAGGCGCGGGTGGCATCGGATCCGGCCGAGAGCACATTCACACTGAGCTCCATATCCACCTCTCCGTTGCGGTCGCTGCCGGGATACTCTTTTTCAGAAGCGCATCCGCCTGCCAAAAGGCCCAGAAAGGGGAAGAGGCTCAAGGTGATATGTCTGAAAAAAGAGGTTAGTTTCATTTGCCGTTGATGTTATTTATTTTTACAATCCAGTTGTTGATCACTATCGAAGTGTTTGCCCAATAGGCATCGCCGGTTAGAATGAATGAAAGATTCCAGACACTCTGACGGTCGAGAAATTCCTGATTCCCCATCCAGTTGAATCGGTCGCTCTTCAGGAGAAGGAGCACTTCAGTGAGAGGAATACTGACCACTTTCTTGCCATCGCTTTTACGCTTCACTTCAAGACGGGCATCGTTCTCCTCAACAAGTCGTGAAGTGGAAATTTCCGCGTATGCAGCAATTGCTTCGCTACCATCTTCATTCTCTCCGAGAGCGGAATTTCCTCTGGTCCAGGGATAATATTTCACTCCTCCTTTACGTATCACGTCATTCTTCCAGTCGAGATGAGTGTTATCGTCGGTGATGGAGATTTCAAATTCATCCACATCGATGGTGCGTCCGTCCTCGTAAGCAAGAATCACTCTGAAGTCGTTGGTATCCTTCATCATATATACCGTGGTTTCGCGCAGACCGTCGGCGCGTGTCCCCTCTTTAGATACAGCCACCTCATGACGTCCGTAATAGAGATGGTGAAGAGCGTTTCCTTCAGGAGCAGTGATCATTTCAGGAAGCACATTGACCGACATCCCCTCCATTCCGGTCTCCTCGGCTCGTGAGCCAAGCATGAAGGAAGGCTTTTCACAGTCGAGGCCTCCGTATGCGAGAAGAGTGTAATTTCCTTCGGGGAGATCGAGGTCCATACGATAGTTCTCGTTGGAAATCTCGTTGTGGTGGGCCACTTTCTGATCCACAAAATTTCCTTCGGAATCATATATCATAAGAGTGAGACAATCCACCTGCGAATGGAAGGCATTGGCAAACTCCATGTTATAATCATATACGAATCTAACTTTCAATCCCTGCTCGCAGGGTTCGAGATCCTCATAGATGGAATTGCATGAAGAGAGGAGAGACACCGCAAAGGTCGCCATTAAAGAGAGGCTGGTTATCTTGTTTTTGATTAGCTTCATGTTCTTGAAAGTTTTTAGTTTAGTATTTCCATCGCTCCAAAAGAGGCGAGGATTGGTGAAGCAACCGGATTATCAGTCCGGTTGCCCCTAAATAAATATATAGAGATCGACTATGGAAATTAGAACTCGATGTTATTGACACGAACCACCCAAGGCACCACTTTCACAGATACTGTGATGTAGAGGTCAGATTTCTCGTCGGGTTGACCCGGTGTGGGCGAATCGGGATCGTTCTGAGGGAGACGGGGATGTCCTAAAGTGCTGAGACGAGTCACGGCAAGCTTATATACATTGTTACGAACCACAGCAAACTCCATGTTACCCATCACTCCGTTCTGGCTGTTGTCGTTATGACGGTTCCAGTAATAGTAGTAGCTGTAATAACCCCAGCCACCTGCTTCTTTATCGAGGCTGCTCTGATAGATTGTGAATCCGGCACCGGTCACTTTAGATCGGTAAGCATCCACATACGCATCGGAGAAGTTGTCACCCGACCATTGTACCCATCCATAGTTGGCAGAAGAGGTATCTACCGGGAGTGTATCAGTGAATTTCTCACCATTCACCTCCACAGTGCCTGCACCGCCATTACCGAAGCATGCCATATAGAGGCTCACGGAACGGTCGAGTTTCTGGGTAGCGGCACCGGGCTTATAGCCTGCGGCAAGAAGGGCTGCGGTCTGAACATGATTCCATGTGCAGAAAAGTTTTCCGCCGAATGAATAGAGCACGGGATCTGTGCTTGAGTTTCCAAGCTTGTTACCTACGTTGTTGATAGCATCGTAGAGTTCGCGGTCCCATCTGTCGGAGCTATTCTTAAGCTCGTCGGTGGCACGCATCTTTGCCTTGAATACCACACCGGTAGAAACACCGTTGGTCTGATTGTCAGGCTCGCCCGGGATAGCATTCTCAGTCACATAGCGCCACACATGGTAGCTCTTGTCGTTGTAGTTGTCGCTTTGGTTCTTCACTACATCGGAAGTGAGCTGTGTCTGCCATGTACCTTCGGCAATTCCTCCTACCTCGTTATCCTCTCCAAAGAAGGGGAAGTGGAAAAGATCGGTTGCACGATAGTTGGCAAAATCGGTATCGAACAGGGTGTTCATCTTTTCAGCCAGAGGAGTCACCACATAGTTACCACTACCAGCCACAGGAGTGCCGTTAGCACTTGTGTACCAAGGTTTTTCTGCGCCAAGAAGAGATGCACCGGAGTTGAGACCATCGTCTGAGACACGACCAAGAAGATAGGTTGACTTGTTCATGTTTACAAGCGCCATCTTTACGATAGTGGCCTGAACGGTGGGTTTCTCATTGGAATTAAGAATCACGTTATAGGTGAAGGGAGTGCCTTTAGCACCGTTACCGTTCTCCACATCCATCTGAGATCCATCGCGGAAGTCGAAACGGGCAGCCACACGGTGCACACGGATTGCGCCGCGGTTAGTCTGGTTGTCCACCTCATTGGGCTGACCTGAATAGTTCAAGCCTGAAAGGTCGAAAGGACTATTTTCTGAAGTATAGAGGTTCCAGTCTCCCATATTGGCGGGTAGCAGACGGGTAGCCATGCTCACGTTTGTCATCAAGAAGCCTGAAGTGCTGCTCCAGAGAGTCTCATCGTTGCGGTCGGCAAGCTCATAGACTTCATTGGTCCAGTTGCGGTTTCCCTGCTGGAAGGTTTTGAACTTCTCCACAATCTTGGTGCCGGGGTTGCAATACACATATACGTTGGCACGAGGATTCTCGCCTGTGGATGCAAGACCTGAATAATAGGAGTTGATGGCTGTCTTGCTGAATTTGGCATGTGCCTTATATACTTTCTCAGAACCCGCAGTCATAGACGAAAGACTGTTGGAGCTCACGTATGAATATGAGATGAATTTATTATCATTGGGAGAAGCGAGCACGATAAGCACTGAGCTCACATTGTTCTCTTTATCGGATCCTACTTCTGACCCTCCATCGCTCGAATTGTCACCATTAGTGAAAGATCGGGTGGCTGCTCCGTTGCCGGAAAGCGACATATTCACCGACATATATACTCCATCCTCCGTATTGATATCGCCATCAAGCGATCCATCAAGCATCGGCTCATCGGAAGCGCACGATGCGAGCAGAGGAAGGAATGCGAACGACCAAAATAATTTCTTTGTGTTAGTCATATCAAAATTGGTGTTAGGAAATATTAGACATTAGCAACTTTCGCCTTCCATAAAGGAAGGAGTTTTATAATTTGCTTTTATAAGAAAATAAGTTAATAATTTGATTTTATAAATTAAGATTCAATAATTGTCAAATAATGGGAAAGTAAGAAAACGTGATATCTAAGGATAATTTAAAGTATCTGTTGATAATGGAAATTTTTATGGGTGTTTGTAATAAGTAACTCAAAAAATAAGACGATATTATTTAGGATAAAATATCGGTATTTCGTAATCTATAAAAGTTGTCTTTTTTTCTTCCGGTGTTTTTTCACGATGCAAAATTAATAAAAAATTTTCCGTTTTGCAATATGTATCTATCTTGAAACCGCTTATTTAACAACGATTAACCATTTGATAATTATACAAAAAAGCGCATATCCCTATTATATACTACAATTTTCTCCATTGTCGCGGATTCTCTCTTAACTATCATTAAGATTTTAAATTTTCTCCCAAAACCCTTCATTTTTGGATTAAATCGAATTTTTTATTAATTTTGGTGAAGATATACACTATATATCAGGCTCGGAGGCGAGAGTTTTTTCCGAGAGCAATTATCTTCACGGAGGTGAAATAATGACATAATAATAGTAAGCGTTTCAAGCTTTATCCTTTTAACAGAAATCGCCAATTTCAATACTACGAAGGTAAAAGCGGTCAATGGACGCTCATGCTTGTCGCGTATCCACTCCCCGACAAGGGGATATTGATATTCGATTGGGCGTGGGAGTGGACTGTTTATTCGTAGTGGGCGTTTGGCGATGCCTTGTTAAGATAAACATGAAGTCATTCCACGCTTTTCGTTTTACATAATAAGGTCAATTCAGGAATGGATGCGACACCTGAAATCAAATGAACAAATTTCTTAAAACCGCACTCTTCTCCGCCCTGCTAATCGGTGGCGCAACTGAAGTTCAAAGCGTGGTGAACTGGCGATTCCAGCTTGGTGGAATGGCTACAATGTTAAGGTATAAACGAGAACACGTAAGCACTTCTCAGTCGTTCACACTGATGTTGGGATCTGAGATCCAATTTCCTTTAAAGGAGAAATGGTTTATCGAAACCGGTTTAGATTTCCGTTTCGGTCCTACGACTTACACTTATTTAGGCAGCGAAATCGATATGCTCCCCTTAAAAGATTTCAACAAGCATGGAGAATATATAGGAGATGAATATAAATATTCTGCCAGGATTTCAACCAATACTGCCGGTTTTGTGGAAATCCCAATTCGCGCCGGATATAAACTTAAATTGAATGATGAAAATGAATTTCAGTTTTCATTTGGACCCTACATGAGCTTTCTTACTCAAAAGCCCGAGCAAAATCAAAACTGTTTCGCTCTTGGTTTGAGTCCCTCGGTGGTTTTCAAACACAGGGCTTTGAGCCTGGGTCTTTATTACCAGAACCCTTGTCTATACAACGGTATAAAGAACCGTGAAACCAATACCCTGATGTTCACCATCGGTGTTAACTTCAATGGAAGGAAAATCAATGTGGATAAACTGATTGCGGGATTGGAAGTGGCCAACAGCGTTTTAACCGTGGCAAATAACAGTCTGGCAACTTATTATGGAAATGGTGATAGTGCTGATTCCTCAGCATCATATTCTGATGAAAGCTCCACCGGTTCCAATGGAAGCACCACAGGCTCATCATACTCATCACCTTCAAAAACGAATTCCGCCGTAACGGATCACAGCACCTCTGACATAGTGCATAGAAACATAGATAGAAACACCTATTACAAGGATGCTGATCTGGTTAGAGCAATTCTCAATGGTGAAGACACAGTCAATAAAAAATCCGATATCCAAAGAAGAATGAGGAAGACAAGAGAAAAATGGGCAAAAAGAAATATGGGATGGGATGCCTCTCCCTATGAAACTAAATAAGGACCGTATCATACATTCTCAGTAACCCTATAATAAAGCCGGAGATCAACACGAATGTGCGAATCTCCGGTTTTCATATAAATCTTCTTTCTAAATAGGTAATCAATCAGTCTTATTTCATAAACTTGATTCTCTTCTCCATTTTCTTTCCGTCCACACATGTACTTAGTCGAGCGATGCAGAAACCATTTAGATCAGAAGTTGCAAGAGAATGTACCCTTCCGTCACTGATTAATGAATCAGAACGACCCAATATACGACCGTCGGCAGATATATATTCAATCGAAGCCTTGTTGTATCCCTCCGGTACGGAATAATTCACATACCCACCGGCATATTCCAATACCAGTGCAGAATTTTCACCGATCTCAGTCACTCCGGTGCTTATATCGCCAAGGGATACCGTCATCTTAGATGAGGAAGGCATCACACTCTTGAGATAAATCTCACCATTGTCGGCAAGGCAATAGGCATGACCTTCATGGGCGTCAACCTCCTCGCGTGTATTCTTCCTTATAAGTTCCACTTCATCAGATTCAGCAGCTCGAGTCTGTGGCATGAAAGAAGATCCGAGAGTGAGTTTCGGAGTCTCAACTCCATTATACCCAAACAGACGGAGACGGATAGTGCGTATCTCAGGCATGAAATGTGAGGAAGATCCCAATTCAGGCTCTACGGTCACAGCATAGTTTCCTTCGCTGTCTGCCTCTCCACGGAAATGCAGCAGGGAGTATTCCTCCTTCTCAAGCGAGGAAGCTGAAGTGCGATCGTCTTCATACATAATACCTTCCGCCATATCCTCTTTTGAAGTGTCAGCGAAGTGAAGAAGAGTTATATCCTCATAACTTATTTCGGAGGTGGATCCGAATCCTTCCGTTTTTGTAAACATCGGGATGAAACTTCCCCGGCGCATAAAATAGGGCAGACAGTCAAGAGGAGCTGAATAATTCACCGTCTCACCTCCCACATATATTTTGCTGAAATCATTCATATCCATCCATTCTCCATCAGGGAAGGAGATGGAACGAGACCTACCCGAACCAAGCATAGGAGCCACATAAAGATCCTTTCCCCACAGATAAGCGTCGTTGACATTGGCAAGGCGCGCAGGATTACGATCGTAAGCACAAGCGGGACGTGCCAATGGCCAACCTTTGGTGGTGTTGAGATATGAGAGTGTATAGGTATATGGAAGGAAACGATAGCGAAGATTAATGAAATCCCTCACCTTAGGAAGTACGTCCGCATATTCACGATTAGTAGGTTCCGGACGGTCGGCGGAATGGGTGCGCATCATCGGAGAAAATACGGCAAATTCCACCCAACGGAGATAAAGCTCGGGCATTGGCCCATAATATGATGTGAATCCACCGACATCGCTACCTATATATGATACTCCTGACATCGACATATTTATGAGGGCAGGCACCTGGGCTGCAAGTCCTGACCAATCACGAAGAATATCACCGGTCCAGGGGAAAGTGGAGAATCTCTGCATTCCCGATGTGCCGGATCGAGGCATTATAAAAGCACGCATCTCAGGGAATTCCTCACGCAATCCATTATAGACACGCTCTATCCAGAGCTGCCCGAATTCATTATGCACCTGACTCACTGATCCACCAATATGCCGGGAATCGGAATCATGCTGTTCGGGCTCGCCAAGGTCGAGCCACCATCCCGACATCCCTTCTCGTGTGCGGGCACTATAGAAACTCCACATCCAGTCGAGCGCCTCAGGATTCGTAGCATCGAGCAAGCCCACACGGGAGGAACGAAGCCACCCCATGTTGCTTACATCTTCATCACAGAAATAGCCCTTTTGCAGAGCTTCTGAATAGTTAACACAGCTTGAAGTGAAATATGGTTCCGTAATAGCTATTGTATGTATTCCCTTCTCTTTCCATTCCTTCATCATATTTACAGGATCGGGGAAACCGTTTCTATACCATCTGAGATTACCCATCCCTGATTCATCGGCACCTTCCCATCCGAGGTCGAATACTATACCGTCGAGTGGAATCTGCGCTCCCTTGATATCGGAAATTATATTTTGGGCCTCATTCTCCGACCAATAGCTGTATCGGGAAGTAATATATCCGAGCGCCCAATAGGGAGGAAGATCCTGGCGACCGGTAAGAGAGGTATAATTGGCTATCACATCGTCAAGATTGTCGCCTCCCACATAATAATAACTGATAGGATTTTGTGCGCCCGACTGATAGCTTAGCCCATCACGCGACGGGCGCATCACAGCCCCTCGCCAGTGGTCGTCAAAAAGTACACCATAACCATTGGAGGATGCCACAAAGGGAATCGCTATACAATGAGGATAGCCCATTCGGCCTTGTCCCCATCCTCCGGTCTGGGTGTTGTCAATCCGCAGTTCGCTACCTAATATATTGCCGTCAATGCCGTTATAACCGCCTCCGAAGAAGGCGGATTCACCGGTGGAATTGAAACTCACTGTATGATTACCTTTGGCATTGCGAAGATAGTTTTCCTCAGAGAGCTTTTCATTACCATCGGCATCAAGAAAGGTGATGAGACCGGTGTTGCGGTCAATGCTAACAGTTGTTCCGTTGTCGATCTCCACAAGAAGGGGTTCCCCTTCCCTGTCCACTACATCGAAATCCTCCGTCGGGGTATCCACCACCGTAATCGAACGGCGCTCTTCCCAATCCGCTCCTTGGGGAAGAGTGAACACCTTCACCACATTCTCAGAATAAGGGGTGATATATAAAGTGGTATTCTCACAGTTCACAACAACTGTGTTCCCTTCTCTCGACCAAGACTTATATGCACCCGGAACGTATGCCACAGTTATCACAGGATCAGGATCATCACCGCCTCTCGTATAAGAACTGTCGGAATGATATGTAGCACCATTCACGAACGGAGTGTCTCCGTCCGGCTTGACATTATTGATTCCATACATTCTATTTCGTCCGTTATCATGGATAATGAGCATTGTAGGGTGCGTGCCTTCAGGTGATTCCCAGTAATAAAGATTCTTTGAAGCGTCATAAGTCATCATGTCTCCGGGCCATTCGCCTGCGAATGTACACCGGTTTTTAGAATCATCCCATGCCCATATATATACCCGACTCCAGTTGTCAGGTTTTTCAAAATAGCAATAATCTGCATAAGCATCCAGTCCGGAAAGACCGGAAGATAAAAGAAAAGAAGTAGCACAAATCAATGCCTTCCGTGAAATTGAGAATCTCAATTTTCGTGAATGATTTTTGAGTTTCATTATGGATTTTAGTTAAGCAGTTTAAGAAAAGTTTTGTCATTAACCGACAAGACTCTTTGCAAATTTACACAAAAAACCTGAAATTCTAATATTTGACCCAATAAATTTTCTAATACCGGGCATAAGGTGATTTCCCATCGCAAGCTTCTTAAGCGATCCTTTTTTCTGAACTTCCGGGAATGATCGTAGTGCGAAACTGGTGTAGCCGTAAACGGCTGACCGGAGTCGACCCCAATAAGGGATAATATTAACCATGTCAACTTTTATTAGGTTTTAAGATATTAAAGTGTCAACCCAAATCAGGATAATACAATAAACGTGTATATCCGTATTTTGGAAACTAAAGAGTCCGAGCGCAGGAACTTTTTGGAGCATAGCTCCACGCAAGAACCGGCAGGAATTAGCGCAGGAATTTTTAGACAAGGGAACAGGAGAAACACGAGCTTCTTCTTTTTTTGACAAGGGAACAGGATAGCCCGTGCGCGGGGCCTTTTTGTATCGGTGTGGCGAGCCTTCGGTTCACCCAAAAATGAGTACCCCGGCCGCCTTCTGTGAATCTTCCTAAAATCGGGAGCTTTATTATTCTGCGAGCATCTACCAGCTCTTAATTTAAAAGTTTATCGGATAAAGAAATCTAATTCTTTGCATAACCTAATTAAAAGAATTATCTTTGCACTAACAACAAGATTAGAATAAATATTCCGAAAAAAAGATAAAAGATTGTGACATCAATTAATTATTAGATTCATGTCTTTTATTC
>CAMWUJ010000056.1 GCA_947177405.1 uncultured Porphyromonadaceae bacterium
TAAAGCAAAAAATTACCTATAATACTTCTAATATTCTTAACCGACCACTAGAACCTGGAAGGGTTGCCGTTACATACGGATCTCACGGATCGGCATTTCGTTACGGCAACCCGTCCCGGGTTGGGGGTATGTTGGGGGATGGCCTGAGGTAGGCTCGTTCCTCGCCAACTTCCGGTTCACCAAAATATAACCACTCCGTGGTAAGCCATCCGGGTATATATCCCCTGCTGAAATTAAACGGGCTTGTGACAGTAAAACTTGTCGAAATGTTTGGATTTCTAATAAAAATAACTTAATTTGCAGAATAATTGTAAATATATTTTATTATGACACAAATAATTGTTACTTTGGAAAATGACGTAAATCCGAACTTTATAAAAAAAATTTTTGAAAGTATACGTGGGGTCGTAAAAACCTCTGTTCATATAAGTACAATTGATGAGAATTTGCATACTTCAAAGCCTTCAATTAATACCGGGGAATCTCATAAAAAGGTATTTTCTGAAGAAAAGATGAGATGGTTGGAAAATTTGGACACTCTATGCAACAGTATTGATCGCACGGCTATTGATCTTGATGATGAGAAAACCCGATATATCCTCTCAAAATGAAGAAAGTGTTTTTAGATACCAATTTCCTGATGGATCTTTTGGTGAGAGATGATGATTTTAGATCAAATGCCAAGCTTGTACTTGAAGAATGTCTGAAATTTGATATGGAAATGAAGATAAGTTTTCTCTCAGTTGCTAATTTTGCTTACATTATGAGGAAAACAGAGATGGGTCAGTTAAAAGAGCAGATCAAACTTATCATTAACTTATTCTCGGTAGTGGGAAACGATGAATCTCACTTGCTTAATGCTCTTGATATTGAAACGAGGGATTACGAAGATGCGATTCAGTATGAGACAGCTTTATCACATGATTGCGATTGTATAGTGACCAGAAATCAAAAGGATTTCAGGTTCTCCACTATTCCTGTATTTACACCTCATGAATTTTTGTGTCAGTGTAGATGATTCCGGATCGATAGCAAAAGGAAGATTTATAGCCGTGGTTTAAGACCGCATTCAACAAAATATATTACAAAATATATTATTGAATGAGGTCTATACTTTTTTGAAAATTAAGACAGGAGAACGGGAGGACAGGAGAAACTATCCTCAACCCGTCCCGGGTTGGGGAGTGGTGCCTTTCCCGTTGACAGGAGGGTAAGTTCAACCTCTCCGAGGTAGAGGGTATCGGATTTGGAGGCCGGAGGTTGGCGAGGAACGAGCCTACCTCCGGGTTACCAAAATATAACCACTCCGTGGTAAGCCATCCGGGTGTATCCGTTTCCTCTTATTTAACCACTCCGTGGTAGTCCATCCTGATATATTCTCAGCCATCCTGATATATTCTCAGCCATCCTGATATATTCTCAGCCATCCTGATATATTCTCAGTCATTCTGATATATTCTCAGTCATCCTGATATTTCCTCCGCAGTCTGTTAATGGAAAGAAAATCAGCTTCCGGTCCTTTATGGTGAATTACCACCCGGGACCGGAAGCCGATATGATTTTTTAATTTTTTAAGAGGATGCGGAATCCTTTGTCATTTGGGATCGATTGCCCAGATAAGATACATGGCTCCCCATGTGAAGCCGGCTCCGAAGGCGGTCATCACTATCTTGTCGCCTTTGTGGAGCTTGTTCTTGTATTCGTCAAGACATAAGGGGATTGAAGCAGCTGAAGTGTTTCCATAGTGCTGGATATTTACCAGCACCTTCTCCTCCGGAATCTTGATTCGTCCTCCTACGGCCTCGATGATGCGGAGATTGGCCTGATGAGGCACGAACCAGTCGATCGAGTCGGCGTCGAGACCGTTTTTCTTCATTATCGACTGCGATGATGAGAGCATGTCGAACACGGCGTTTTTATAAACCACGCGTCCTTCCTGATAGATGTAATGCTCACGGGCATCTACAGTCTCATGGGAAGCGGGACGGACGGATCCGCCGGCTTTCATGAGAAGGTTCTGCAGGCCGGATCCATCCACATGGAATTCGCCGTCGATGACACCGAGTTTTTCGTCGGTAGGCTCCACAAGCACTGCAGCGGCGGCATCGCCGAAGAGGGGACATGTGGCGCGGTCCTGGTAGTCGGTCATACTCGACATCTTCTCGGCGGCCACCACAATGATTTTCTTATACAGACCGGCTTCGATATATGCCCGGGCCGCCTGCATTGTCACGATAAATCCGGCGCAAGCGGCCTGGATGTCGTAGGCGTATGCGTTTTCGAGACCACAGTCATGAGCGATCACAGATGCTGTGGAGGGGAAGCGGTAGTCAGGGTTTGAGGTGGCGCAGATCAGGAGATCGATATCCTCCTTGGCCACGTTGTATTCCCGAAGCAGACGTTCCACTGCCTGGACGCCCAGATAGCTTGATCCTTTCTCGGGGTCTTTTAATATGCGACGCTCCTTGATTCCGACGCGGGTGGTGATCCATTCATCGTTGGTATCGACCATCTTCGACAGCATGTCGTTGTCGAGGATATCGTCGGGCACGTAAGAAGCGATACCGCTTATAATTGCGTTTGGCATTTCGGTAAGAGGGTTTTAATTAAACCGATAGCAAGCGACGGCCGGCCGCCACTTGCTTAAGTTGTGGAATACCGGGGATCTATCCCCCGGTGAATCCGATAAATCTACACAAAGGGTTGTTATGCCTCGGTCTTCTCGATTACGAGTTTTCCTCTGTAGTATCCACATTCAGGACAAACCTTGTGGAATACGTGCCATGCGCCGCAGTTGGGGCAGATGGCCAAAGTAGGGATGAGGGCTTTGTCGTGAGTGCGGCGTTTGGCCGTACGGGTGTGAGATTGTCTGCGTTTAGGATGTGCCATTTCTCTATTTTTTTAATTTTTATTGTTTTTATTTCAGTCTTGCGGCTCCTCGGCGATTTCTGCATCGACTTCATCAAGCGACACTGCTATCTCATCGTCATCGGTGGAGGCACGGTGCTTGTTGAGGGCGGCCGCCATGGCGCGGTTGCATTTCCCGAGGGGGTGGACATGGCGCATGGGGATGGTGAGCAGAATGGTATCGTTGAGGATATATGCCACGTTGAGATATGAATTGCTGTAGGGGATGATCAGAAGATTGTCGGCGCCGTCGTCGTAGTTGTCGCCATATTTAACCACCACGTGATACTCCGTATCTACCTCATGATCCAAGGGGTCGAGACAACGGTCGCAAGGGATCTGAAGAAGTCCCTTAACGGTGAAAGTGCAATCGTAGAGATCGTTTTTCTTCACCAGATCAAGGTGAACATGCACGTCGGACGACAGGATGTCGCGGTTCTCCATATTTTTGAAGAACTCAGTGTCGATCTCGAATTCCTGCTCATGGTGCCCGTCGGGCAATGAGGCAAGCTGAACTTTATATGCGGTGAACTTTCCCACTGTTAAAAAATGTTTTTACTAATTCTAAATTGAGAAAAACCGTCGGGGGCTTTTCCCTTTAATAGCAAAAAATGATTTAAAAATCGTACCTCCGAGGGGAATCGAACCCCTATCTAAAGTTTAGGAAACTTCTATTCTATCCGTTGAACTACAGAGGCGTCCCTGTCGTAAGATGTTTTACATCAAATGATTAACGTTGCAAAATGGGCGGAACGGGTATTCAATCCGCCGCCTTACGACATTTGCAACCGCAAATTTAGCTATTTTCAGGGAAATAGCAAAATATTTTTTCAGTTTACATCGGGCTTTTATGCTGATATGTCTCTATCTTAGACGCAGGCGGGTGCCGGGCCGGTCTTTGGCTCCGGGATTGAGGGAGAGGATGGTTTCGAGTTTCATTCCATATCTCTGGGCTATGGAGTGGATGGATTCATCCTCGCCGATGGTGACACGGTTCACCCCTTCGGGGGCTGTGGGGAGTTTCTCCACCAGATATACCTCCTGCCATGCCTTTATCTCTTTGTCGGATCCGGCGTCATTGAATTGCATCAGCTGGTCTTTGCGCAGACCGAATTCTTTGGCTATCGAGCTGTAGGTGTCGCCGGGGGCCGCTATCACATAATGAAGGCCGCGGGCGCGACGCACCGGATGGGCAGCCGTAAGACAAAGGTGAATCATCTCGGCCATCTCTTCGGCCAGATTCCCTTCGGGGCTGTCGAAAATATAGAGGTTGTAACGCTCGATTATGGCTATCAGCCGGGTGGCATAGTTGGGGTCGGTGGCATAGCCGCAGCGTTTCAGACCATGGGCCCAGGAGGCGTAGTCGGTCACGTCGTAACTGAATAGGGATTGGTAGCGTTTCCCTTTGAGGAACCGGGAGTGGTCGGCGAAGCTCTCTCCGGCGGATCGATACACTCGGAAACATTCGTTGGCCTTGTCATCATCGCGCAGCATCGTGTCACCGGTCCATGTGTTGTGGCATTTTATGCCGAAGTGGTTGTTGCCTTTGGTGGCGAGGGCGGATCGGCCTGCTGCGCTCTCCAGGAGTCCCTGGGCGAGCGTGATGGATGCCGGAATCCCGTGGGCCTTCTGCTCTGCCACGGCCAGCTCGGCGAAACGGTCGATGTAGGTGCGGTAATGGTCGCCGGCGGCTTGCGTGATGGTGGCGCCTATGAGAAAGGTCAGTGTGAATAGTAATAAAGTGCGTTTGATATTGATGAGAGGTTTGAATGTGAGTTTCATATAGACTTATTTTGCCGGCAAAGTTAATATAAAATTGCCTGTATTCAAAATTATAGGGGGGAATCATTTTTTATTCCTGATGATTCATCCTTTATCTTGCCTGCATCTGAACAAATAAACGGAAAAAACAATTTAAACAATATACTGATATACGTGTCACATATATAACTTGTCTTTTCACCTGTGCTTATGCAGGTGGCCGGGTTAAAGCAGAATTGATCGAATATGAAAGAATTGCAGATAGTAACCGTGATAAAGGAATGTAGGTTTGAGGAATTGAGTCCTGAAGACCGTTTCCTTGTTGAGAGGGCCAAGGCCATGACCTCGAATGCCTATGCCCCTTACTCCCAGTTCCATGTGGGGGCGGCTATCCTTCTCGACAACGGGGAGATAGTGTGCGGGGCCAATCAGGAGAACGCCGCCTCCCCCTCGGGGACTTGCGGGGAGCGCAGCGCATGTTTTCAGGCCGGCGCCATATATCCTGATGCACACTTCCGCAAGATAGCTATCGCGGCGTGGACCCGGATCGGAAAGCCCGAGGGGCTCCCTGACGAGGAATATTTCCAGGATTCACCCATAAGTCCCTGCGGGGCGTGCCGGCAGGCTCTACTGGAATATGAGACCCGGGCCGGATCTCCGGTGGAGGTGATACTCTACGGTCGCAAGCGATGCTATATCTTTCCATCTATCGCGTCTCTTCTCCCTTATTGTTTCACAGAGTATTAATTCGGGAGATAAATTTATTGTTTCACAGATTGTTAATTCGGGAGATAAATTCCGACTTCAAAAATATAAGAGCTTATGAAAAAGGAAAAATTACTTCATTATTTAATGTGTGCCGTGATGGTGATGGGGATGTCGGTTTTCTTCTCCTCCTGCGAGACCGATTCCTATTGGTGGGACGGACCCGGATATGAAGGCTATATGTACGACCCGACTCTTACCGGATATTGGGTCCTGGTGCAGGACAACAGCCGTCCCGTGGCTCCGGGGCGCGAAAACTATCTGATGTTCAACGGCCGAGGATACGGCAACTATTACTATTATGAGAACGGGCGCCGCTATATAATGGATACCTATTATGATTGCCAATACTCCAACAGCGGAGTGTCGGATTTCCAGATGAATCTACAGTATGGCAACGGATATCCGACGACGATCAACTATTGGTTCACCAACGGACGCAACACCTTGTGGATGCAATGGCGCGAATACGGGAGGGTGAATACTTACGTATATGACCGTATAAACGGGGCTCCGTGGTAAGAAGCCTCATCTTGGATCCGAAGGGTTATCTCCTTGCGTTGACATATCTCGTGCGATACGTTGAAATTCCGAGGGCGTGAGGCCGGTGATGCGTTTGAAGGTCTTTGAAAATGTGGAACGAGATTTGCATCCCAGTCCCATAATTATGGCTTCGATAGTGAGATGCCCATAGTGATCGGTATCCATCAGGCGCTTTCGCGCCACATTCACTCTTTCGCTATTGAGAAGCTGAGTGAAATTGGTGGACATCTCTTCATTAAGAATCTGCGATACATAACGTGAATTTGATTCGCAAAGCAGAGCGAGGTCATTTAAAGTGAATCCCGGTTTGCAAAATATCGATTCATCCTTGAAAATCTCCTTAATTCGTTCATACACCCGGGAGCGTGTCTTATCCGAGATATTGCTCCCGGTATATTTGTTTTGAGACACCTCCTTTGCATTATGATCTTTCTCCGTGGCGTGGTTGTCATAATTCTCGGGATTCTCTGCCAAGGTCTCATCGGGAGTGAATTTAGATTTTTCCGGGACATCGGATCCGGGACCGGGAGTCATGGTCTCCCCGGGATCTGATGATGCCTCAGCAACAGAGGGGAGGATTGATTCATTGGATCGCATGTCTGAAATGTTGAGTTCAAACAATGCTCTGTTTTTGGCTTTCAGATCTCTGTTCTTGATAAAGAGAATCAGCAGCAGACCGACCACGATCAGCAAGGCGATGCTCACAATCCATATAATAGCGAGGCGCATACGGTCTTTGACAGCCAAGACCTCCATGCGACGTTCAAATTTGTTCACTTCATGAAACATATTTAGGTCGTGAATTTTGCCCAATTCTCTGGGATTGAAGAGAGTATCATTGATTTCCAACATCTTGCGCCGGTAAGTATCGCTCATTTGAGGATTATTGAATCTCAGATACATATCGGAGGCCTCGGAATAAGTTTTAGCGAGCAAATCTTTATAATCATTATCAAGAGCTAATTTTTCCGCTGCGTTGATATAGGCGATAGCGGAGTCTTTTTTGTGGGCGCACATATATTGGTCGGCTATAACAAGGAAGAGGGCATGGCGCGTTCTGGGCATGATTAACGTGTCCAGTTTATGAATACCGTCTTTCAGCACATCGACAGCCCTCAGATACTCTCCCCGGTGGCCATACACCCACCCGGTGGCCAGAGTATTAGCCAAAGGATATGCCGGAGCCTTTTTCACGTCGGAAGGGAGGTGCAGGAAGCGATCCACCACTGTTGCTATGGTATCGGCAGAGATGCCGGCCTGCGCGAAATTTGTGGAGAGGATGTTGGAAATTCCGATGCAAGCTTCGTTATAATGATGCTTCAGCGAAGCATGGTTGGTGTAGTTTTTCAAATATTGGAAAGCACGCGCCTTATCTCCATAATGGAGATAGATCGTGGCAAGGCTCAGATATCCGGTGGCGTCAGGGGTATCGTTGAGCTGGATGGATTTCAGAAAGTGGGTATAAGCTGCCGGGAAATTGGAATGATTGAAACAGATTATCCCCAATGTGTTGGAGGCTTTTGCCATAAGAGTGCGAGTGTGGCTGTCAAGTCGGGTGGTATCGTGCATTGCCACGACGGTGAGAAGCAGCGACGCGCTGTCATTTTGTTGGTTAATGAAGAAGCCGATGCCTTGTTCATAAATCTTGTCGAGTGGCATATTCTCATATTTCCCGCTCACCAGAGGCGTAGGGAGCGTCTTGGGCTGAAGGGCTGCGGTGCAGGGAAGCAGCAGGAGTAGAAATATATATGTTGTAAGTAAAAATCGAGTCATGACATATAATTTATATTTAGCACGCAAAGTTATTAAATTTTTATAGATTTATCCGATTGTGAGAATTATTTTGTTGCAAAAACTTGATTTATTGTCAGATTTATGAATGTGTCATATCAGAAACATTCATGATATGACACAAAAAACAGTGGATTCCGGGAGAGTTTAAGGTCAATTCCTGAATTGACACTCCAAAGTGAGGGGTAAAATTTGAGATGGATAGCAAAAGATGTATATTTGCGGAGTTCAAAATCAAAATTTCAGTTTAAAACTAACAATATGAATCGTAAATCTTACATTACGTTGCTTTTTTCCACATTGGCGGTTGCCTCGCTTTCGCTGCCGGCTATCCTTGGAGCGACTCCGGGAGACATGGCAGACCTTTCATTGGTCAGAAAGCCGCTAAAGGAGATTAAGGTGCCCGTTAATTCAGGCAAAAGCAAGTCTCGTGTCAAAGCGAAAGAGGATTATTTCTTTGAGGATTTTGAATCCATGCAGCCGGGAAAACTTAATGACGGATGGAAAACGTCATTCACCCCGGGTCATCCCTCAGATGTATGGAGCGTGGCGACTCTTGGATCGGGAGATGATCCTATACAGGGAGTCTCGGGCACTCAATATGCATATATTTTGGGAAATAGAGACAGCTCCGATCCTTATGGTCATGATGCATGGCTATTCAGTCCGGCTATCAGATTAAAGTCCGGAATGGAATATGATGTGGAATTCTATTCCTATCTTGCTCCGGGATATAATGTGAATGAGGTGTTGGAGGTGTGGATTATGTCTTCTCCTTCGTCCGGATCCAAAATTATGAAGCTGGGGAATGTCGATGACAATGAGGCCCAGTGGAAATATAACAGCTATAAATGGACCCCTGAAGAGGAGGGTGAATACTATATAGGATTCCATAGCCTTTCCCCTTTTATGGGAAACGCCACAATGATTGATGATGTGTGTGTGAAAACGGGAAGTGTAGCAGGATTTTACGGGGCTGCGGGAGTGGATTTCGGCGAAACCGACCTTGTGGGTGCCCCTTACGTGCTTCCATACTATATCCAAAACAAAGGGGACGAAGAATTGGAAGTCGATGTTCTATCCTCTTCACCGGAGGTGAAAGTGTTAGGAACTCCTGTAAAAATTTCCCCTTATGGAGGTTTTGAACAGATCACTATAGAATTTACGCCTGAGTGTTTGGGCAAGTATAAGGGAGAATTCAGGCTACGCACGAGCGATCCGGCTCATCCGGAGGTGTCTCTTCTGGTGTTATCCGATGTCAAGGATGTGCCGATAAGGGATTTTCATGTCGAGGATTTCGAAGATGGAGGACCGAAGGGCTGGAAACTGGGAACCGGGGCTGTCAATACCGACTTCAAGGGTGGTCATGATGGTCCGCGCAGTTTTTATCTGAGGAGCTTTTATACCATGGATTCTGAAAGTGAAGTTGGATTCACCACTCATTATTGCAATATGGGCGACAATCCCGAATTTTCTTTCTGGTATAAGATGATTGATTGCGATCTTATGGGAGAAGAGAAAGGTCCGACAGGATCGGAAAGTCCTATTGTATCCATTTTTATCAGTGATGACTTAGGGAAAAACTGGAAACAGGTTTACGATATTACTCCCGGAACAGACAGAGCTCATAAACCCTCGAAGGATTTTCAGGAGGTTAGGCTTTCACTGCCGGAATATGCAGGAAAGATGTGCGTTGCTAAGGTGATACTTCGTCATGCAGGGAATCCCTTGACCGATGATTTTATGTTTGTTGCGGATGATGTGGCATTAGGAACGCGTCCTTCAACTGATTTGAAAGTTACTTCCCTACATGGATCTTCCAAAGCCGCAATCGGTGAGAAGCAGATTGCCAAGGGCTCTGTCCGTAATCTCGGATCGGCTTCCTCGGGCAATTATACACTTGAATTGAGAGATGAGGCGGGAAAGGTATATGACAGTGTGGAATGTGTTTCGTTGGAAGCCGGAAAGAGTGTTGAGTTCACTATGGAGTGGATACCGGAAAATAATGGTATTCACACCCTTTCGGTTACCGCTGTTACTTCCGACGACCATCTGCTCTCGAACAACACATCAAATGTTCTTCATGTGAGCGTGGAGAAGCCTGCGATATCTGGGGTGGAGATCGGGAAGGGTAAGCAGTATCTTTCCAATGCCATCCCAATCAATTTCTGCAACAGGGAAACTATGGTTCAGACCATATATTATGCCAACGAACTTGGAATAGATGCCGGTGAAATATCATCTGTGGAATTATGCTCTGTATTCGATTATCCTCATCTCACGGAAGAATTCGAGATTTATATCGCCGAGACCGATAAAAGTGAATTTGGCGAAAAGGATATGATTCCGGAATCGGATTTTGTAAAGGTCTTTTCAGGGAGAGTGTTCATGCCCTCAGATCTCTACACTTTCACAATTCCATTTGATAATCCCTATGATTATCGGGGTGGGAATCTGGTGATAATGACAAAGAAAAGCAGTGGCGAATTTTTGAATACCAAGCGCTTTCTGGTATATAAAGGAGAGGGGAACCGATCTGTAATCGCCACTTCTTTTGAGCAGGGAGCTCTTGCGGCCAATGGTTATGAGGGTCTTGAGTCAAGCAGTGTTTATGCCCATATCAGTATCAATCTTGAGAAAGCGCCTCACGGCTCGCTGTCAGGAGTGGTTAAAAATGAAGAAGGAGATCCTTTGTCAGGAGTAAAGGTGAGTCTTGATGGCACACAGCTTTCCACCCTCACCGCATCCGACGGTGGGTTTAAGCTGCCGGAAGTGAAGGTGGGTGAAAGGAGTCTCTCGGCAAGCAGATATGGCTATTATCCCTCTGAAATGAATCCTTTTGAGATAAAAGAGGGTGATGAGACAGAAAAAGAGATAATACTGACATCCTATCCTCGTGTGGCGCTCCGCGGAGTGGTGCGCACTGCGGAGGGAGATCCTATCCCCGGATCAAAGATTGTGCTTGATGGATATGCCGATTATTCCGCCGTGACTGATGAAGAGGGTAGATATGAGATTACCGGTATTTATGGAGATACAGGAGAGTTTTATAATCTTCGAGCCGAGGCATTGCATTTTCAGACCTCCTGGAATCATGATTATGAAATATTGAAATCAGATGTTGTATGCGATTTCATTCTTGATGCTGATGTGCAGCCTCCGTTCAATGTCAGGGCTTCGCTTGAAGGAGAGGATATGAATATTGAGTGGGATGCTCCTCTGGTGGAATTCAAGCATGATAACGGAGATCCTGAAACATATCTTGGCTGGCCTCACGGACATGCCGGCACAGCTGTTTTCTCAGTATATCATCAGAAAATGGATGTGAAGAAGATCAGGTTCTATCTCTCAGATTGCAGCGGTCCGCATGCCAATATCAATGTATTCCTTGTGGGTCTCAATTCAGAAGGATTCCCTGATGCCTCAAAAATGTACTATATGGCTCAGAATATACCATTCATCGATAATGCCTGGACTACACATGTGCTCGACCATACAGTCTCACTGGAGAATTTTGCAGTAGGTATCAGTGGGGCCGGATACATGGGTCTTGGAGCATCTGCAAGCGACGCGGATCATCCTTTCGAGCCTCTTATGCATTTCTGGGCCGGTGATGACATGTATAATCCTTACGACCTTATGGATTTCTCAATCTGGACTCCGATTCATCCTATGCTGCGTGTATATGGCGATTATCTGGGAGATGTGGAGAAAGACCCTCTCCATGAGTCATTGTCGGTGCGCAAGACTAAACGACCCTCCATGACATATAATGTCTATAGGATAAAGGAATCTGATTCTTCAGAACCGAGGGAATTCCTTGGATCAACTATCTCTAATTCATTTAAGGACTCAGGATTCAACAAATTGAAAGAGGGGGAAAAGTGCCGCTATTCAGTGGAAGCTGACTATGGTGAAGTGGTTTCTGATGAAGAGATTTCCAATATGGTGACCCGCAGTGGAGCCGGAATCGGGAATGTAAGTGTCACAGACATTGCCGTAGGTCCTAATCCGTTGCATGACATCCTGAAAGTGAACAATCCGGAGCTTGTCGGTGAAATACGTTTCTTCAATGTTGACGGCATTTGCAGGAAGACATTCCATAGCATATCTTATGAAAATAATATTGAAGACCTCCCGGCAGGATTCTACATCGTAAAGATCTTATTGAACGACGGATCCTCATTTAACCGAAAATTAATAAAGGAATAATAAATACCCAACACGTTATGAGAAAAATTTTAATTTCATTGATATCCCTCTGTGGGGCGATACCAATGTCGGCAGCAGAAATTACACTGAATCCGAGTGCCGATAATATAGTCTGTGAGATACCGGAAGACGCTGTGACCGGAACCTACATAAGGGAGGGGGAAAAGTTTAGCCAGTGGGGCGCCGACGCCATAAAATATGAGACTCTCTCGGCCACACTTTTCAATATATCTGAAGGAACTGACGGAAAGATTTATCTTGGAAATTCCACATCTGCCGCTGAGGAGGGGTATCTTGTGGGGGCGAAAGTAGATAATACTGTTACTTTCCAATTCCCTCAGACCATACGGCAGGGCGACAGCTATCTTGCCGTGGTCTGTCTTGAACCGACCACAGTTGAGGTTCCGGGGTATGATGATGAGCCCGAGCAGCGGCCCTCTTTTAAGATATCGGAGAAGACACAGGAGATTGTCTTTACCGTGCAGGATGGTAAATATATTCAGGCCCGTGATGTATATTTCGGATATGTTCAGGCCGACGGGCAATGGGCCGGATACGGGGAGTATAATCTCAGCTTCCTCCCCTTTGAGTCAAAATTAGTGGTGGTGCCGGAAGGAACCGAGAGATTTGATTTGGCTCTTAAATATGAGGATTTATCGGATATGAACGGCGACCCCGGTATCTATAAGATGCTCGAGGGTGCCCGGAAAGGGAACGACATATTCGTGAAGGGACTCAGCACTCTTTATCCCGAGAGCTGGATAAAGGGGAAAATTGACGGAGATCAAGTGGTCTTTGAGAACGGACAGTTTATGGGCATCGGAAATTGGGCTATTCAGTATCTATGCACAGGGTATGATACACCTGAATTTATCCCCGGGTATAACACCTGGGAACATCATATCTCCTTCACTCCCTCATTGACAATGGGATATGATGCCGAAAGGGGAGAAATGACGATGCTTGATAAGAACGATCTTCTGACTGTGAATTCTTCGACGAGCAGCTATGCATACGGAGAGGTGTATGCCAACGGCCGCTTCAAATCCCAGAGTGTCAATGTGGATCCAACACCGATTATGCCCGTATTTAAGAAAGGAGTGAACACTTGGGATAATGGGCTTGAGCCTTTCCTGACCATCCAGATACTTCCGATCAATATCTACGGAGATCTGCTTGATACATCCAATCTTGGTTTTGAAGTCGAGGTGGATGGCGAGCCTTACGTGTTCACAGCCTGGGATTATTGGATGGATGAAGATATGGAAATTGTGCCTTGGCTTGTTCAGTCTCCCTTCATTAATATGTTGGATAATGGCTGGACCACTATCCAATTTGAGGATACTTTCTTGAGAAATCTGAAGATACGCACAGTAAATAAGATTGGCGAAAAAATATATTATTCCGACTATCAGACACCGGATAATCCGCATAATCAGGATATTGTTTCCGGAATCAAGGACTCGCAGCTGTCGGAGGCACCCGTAATATCCACTTCTTATTATGATTTGAGCGGCAAAGAGCTGTCATCTCCTGAAAGCGGAATAATCGTGATGAAATCTGTCCGGTCTGACGGATCGGTAAGCTATTCCAAGATCATGCGTTAAGAATTGGATAATCATACTTCCTTATTTCCTATATCCTGCGGTCTCCGGTATTAATCCGGGGGCCGCTTCCGCGTTCAATAAAAATGATAAAAAGATTATAATAGCTGTATATTTATTATATAAGTGTCAAACCCTTTGGAATATAAAGAATTTATATTTAACTTTGCATACCCGGTCCGGATAATCCGGAAGAGTCAGATTATCAAACAGACCGGAAGAAGGTAAAAAAGTAAGTACGATATGTCATTAAAATGTGGTATAGTGGGCTTGCCGAATGTAGGAAAGTCCACGCTTTTCAATTGTCTGAGCAATGCAAAGGCCCAGAGTGCGAATTTCCCTTTCTGCACTATCGAGCCTAATGTGGGAGTGATTTCGGTGCCCGACGACCGTCTCACCAAGCTTGTGGAGATGTGCAATCCCAAATCCACGGTGCCGGCCACGGTGGAGATCGTGGATATCGCAGGCCTGGTGAAAGGCGCTTCTAAAGGGGAGGGTCTCGGAAATAAATTCCTCGCCAATATCCGCGAGACCGATGCCATCCTGCATGTGCTCCGCTGCTTCGACGATGAGAATATCACCCATGTCGATACCACGGTGGATCCGGTGCGCGACATGGAGGTGATCAATTATGAGCTTCAGATCAAAGATCTCGAGACCGTGGATGCACGCATAGCCAAGACAGAGAAGGCCGCCAAGGCCGGTGGCGACAAGACTGCCAAGATGCAACTCGAGGTGCTCAAGGCTTACAAGGAAGCCCTCGAGAAGGGAGAACCGGCGAGATCGGTGAAGATCGAGGGGAAAGAGGAGGAGAAGTTTGCCCGCGAGCTTTTTCTGCTCACCAACAAGCCGGTGCTATATGTATGCAATGTGGATGATTCCGCAGCTGTGGATGGCAACGCATACGTGGAGGCTGTCAGGGAGGCTATCGCCAAGGAGGGCGCAGATCTCCTGATTGTGGCTGCCAAGACTGAGAGCGAGATCGCCGAGCTCGACACATACGAGGAGCGTCAGGAATTTCTGGAGGAGATCGGTCTTAAGGAATCGGGAGTGAACCGTCTGATCCGCGCTGCCTATAATCTTCTCGACCTCCAGACCTATTTCACAGCCGGTCCCGACGAGGTGAGGGCTTGGACCTTCCTCCGGGGCACCAAAGCTCCTCAGGCAGCCGGAATCATCCATACCGATTTCGAGAAAGGTTTCATCCGCGCCGAAGTGATCAAATATAACGATTATGTATCGCTCGGATCGGAAACAGCCGTGAAAGAAGCCGGCAAGATGGGAGTGGAAGGGAAGGAATATGTGGTGCAGGATGGCGACATAATGCATTTCCGCTTCAATGTATAAGCGTATAAGCCGGAATCCGACTTTTAATATTTTATAGATGAATCAATTACCTTTGCGTGTCACTATACAGGGGATTCGCGGCTGTTTTCACGACGCAGCCGCGAGATCCTATTTCGGCAAACTCGGCCGGGAGACCGAATCGGTGGAGTGTGAGACATTTCACGATCTTTTCGAAGCTCTTGAAAGAGATGCCTCCCTGCTTGGCATAGTGGCTATCGAAAATACCATCGCCGGATCCTTGCTGCAGAATCATGAGCTGCTCCGCCAGAGCAATCTCCGGATAATCGGTGAGGAAAAAATGCGGATCTCCCATGTGCTGTGCGCTCTTCCGGGGCAGAAGATAGAATCGCTGAGTGAGGTCAATTCCCATCCGATGGCCCTGATGCAATGTGAGCAATATCTGAGGCGTCACCCCAATCTGAGGATGGTGGAGAAATTCGATACTGCCGGAGCCGCCCGAGAGATCGCCGACAATAAGCTTGAGGGCCATGCCGCCGTCTGCGGCGAATATGCCGCTGATCTTTATGGTCTGGAGATTCTGGAGAAAGGGATAGAGACCAATAAGCGGAACTTCACCCGTTTCCTTGTGCTGGCCGACCCTCTGACGGCAGCCGAATTCAAACCCCGTGAGGAATTGCTCGACAAGGCTTCGCTTGTCTTTACGCTCCCCCATACGCAGGGGGCATTGTCGAAAGTGTTGACAATATTCTCTTTCTACGACATCAACCTTTCGAAAATACAATCATTACCCATTGTCGGCAGGGAATGGGAGTATCGCTTCTATATCGACCTGACATTCAACTCATACGTGCGCTACCGTCAGGCCATAGATGCCGTGCGACCATTGCTTAACGACCTGAAAATCCTTGGTGAATATGTTGAATGTAAAGATTTCAGACACTGATTGCCGGGCCATAACACCTGCCCGGAGGGTCTCGGGAGTGGAGGAATACTATTTCTCTCGCAAGCTCAGGGAAGTGGCCGAGATGAACAGCCGTGGCCTTGATGTGATATCCCTGGGTATCGGAGGTCCCGACCTGCCGCCCTCGGAGGAGGTGATCAGCACTTTGTGTGAAGCGGCCCGTAACCCTAAAAACCATAGCTACCAGACTTATACCGGTATTCCGGAATTGCGGGAGGCTTTCTCCGGATGGTATGCCACCTATTACGGGGTGAAGCTGAATCCCGACACTGAGATTCTGCCTCTTATCGGATCGAAAGAGGGGATAATGCATATCACGATGGCATTTGTGAATCCGGGTGATGCGGTGCTTGTGCCCGATCCGGGCTATCCCACCTATACTTCGGTGAGCCGTCTGGCAGATGCCGAGATAATCAAATACGACCTTTTGCCTGAGAAAGGATGGTATCCCGACTTCGAGGCTCTCTCGGAGCTTGAAGCCGTGAAAGAGGGGAGGGTAAAGATCATGTGGCTGAATTATCCACACATGCCTACCGGCACTCCGGCCACGCGTGAACTGTTCGAGAAAGCCGTGGCCTTCGGTCGCAAACACGGAATTCTTATTGTAAACGACAATCCTTATTCCTTTATCCTCAAGCCCTCCGGACGGAAACCTCTGAGCATCCTGGAGATCGAGGGAGCCAAGGAGGTATGTATCGAGATGAATTCCTTGTCGAAGAGCCACAATATGGCCGGATGGCGGGTGGCCATGCTTGCCTCGGATGCGAAGTTCGTGAGCTGGATATTGAGGGTGAAATCCAATATCGATTCGGGGCAGTTCCGCCCTGTGATGCTCGCTGCTGCGCGAGCCTTGCAGCTCGATGAGGAATGGTATGAGAAGCTTAACGCCGAGTATGCGCGCCGCAGGGAAGTGGCCGAGAAGATCATGGAGGCACTGGGATGCGACTTCGATCCCTCTCAGCGGGGTCTCTTCCTTTGGGGAAGGATTCCGGAGGAAGAGAAGTCGTCGGAGACCATGGCCGACCGGCTGCTGAAGGAGAAGAGGGTGTTTGTCACTCCCGGATTCATATTCGGACGTCAGGGAGATCGCTATCTGAGGATATCGCTCTGCGCCACGGAGCATAGTCTTGAGAAAGCCCTGAAAAGAATAAAAAATAACGATTAAGATTGAAATAATATGTACACACAAGAATTGTTGCCGGGTCTCGACCCGAAAGAACCGCTGATAATATGCGGACCCTGTAGTGCAGAGACAGAAGATCAGGTTATGACGACAGCGAGGGATCTTGCCGGCTATGGGGCGAAAGTGTTCAGAGCCGGAATATGGAAACCGCGCACCAAACCCGGAGGCTTTGAGGGCGTAGGCGTCAAGGGGCTGCCCTGGCTTAAGAGAGTGAAGGAGGAAACCGGGATGTATGTCTCCACCGAAGTGGCCACCAAGGCCCATGTGGAGGCTGCCCTTGAGGCAGGCATAGATCTGCTCTGGATAGGAGCGCGCACTTCCGCCAATCCTTTCGCCATGCAGGAGATCGCCGACACATTGGCAGCGATCGGCAAGGATGTGCCGGTGCTTGTGAAGAATCCTGTGAATCCCGACCTTGAGCTTTGGATCGGTGCCATCCAGCGCATTCGCAATGCCGGAGTGAAGCGTGTGGGTGCCATTCACCGAGGCTTCTCGGCATACGGCAAGCATCTCTACCGCAATATGCCCCAATGGCATATCCCCATCGAGCTGGGACGCCGCATGCCCGAGATTCCTATCATCTGCGACCCCAGCCATATCGGCGGCAAGCGTGAGCTGATCGCCCCGCTGTCGCAGCAGTCTTTCGACATGGGCTTCGACGGCCTTATCATCGAGAGCCATTGCAATCCCGATGAAGCCTGGAGCGATGCCGCCCAGCAGGTCACTCCCGATGCTCTCAACCTTATCATCAATTCGCTTGTGCCTCTCAACGGCGCCAAGCCCGACAGCACCGAGTCGCTCACACTTCTTCGTCAGGAAATCGACCGTCTTGATAATGAATTGCTTGAGGTGTTGGGCAAGCGCATGAGAGTATGCCGCGAAATCGGTCAATATAAGAAGGAACACGGAATGAGAGTGGTGCAGGGTGCGCGCTATGGCGATATGATGAAGAATCGTATAGATCTGGCTCATGAAATGGGTATGGGAGAGGAGTTCATGCGTAGAGTGATGGCGGCAATTCATGAAGAATCGGTGAGACAGCAACTGGAGATTTTCAAGAATAAATAAAAATAAGAGATGAGAATCCTGATACTTGGAGCCGGAAAGATGGGGTCGTTTTTCTGCGACCTCCTCTCTTTCGACCATGATGTGGCAATATATGATTATGATCCGAAGCGATTGCGGTTCACCTACAATGCACGACGTTTCACCGAGCTTGGCGAGGAGGTGAGGGAATTCGCGCCCGAACTGGTGATCAACGCAGCCACCGTAAAATATACTCTTCAGGCTTTTGAGGCAGTGCTTCCGTATCTGCCCGAGACCACAATATTGAGCGACATAGCATCGGTGAAGACCGGGCTGCCGGAATTTTATGCTGCAGCCGGGCATCCTTTCGTATCGACCCATCCTATGTTCGGGCCTACATTTGCCAGCCTGTCGAATCTGAGTCAGGAAAATGCCATTATCATCAAGGAAGGGGATTTCTTAGGAAAAGTGTTCTTCCGCGACCTTTATAACAAGCTTCATCTGCATATCGAGGAATATACATTCGAGGAGCATGACACCACGATAGCCTACTCGCTTTCCATCCCCTTTGCTTCCTCATTGGTGTTTGCCGGTGTGATGAAGCATCAGGATGCGCCGGGCACAACCTTCAAGCGCCACATGGCGATCGCGCGCGGACTTATGAGCGAGGATGACTATCTGCTGTCGGAAATTCTATTCAATCCCAACACATCGGATCAGCTGGAGAAGATCCGCACGCAGCTTGCAGAGCTCCGCGACATAGTGGATACCCGTGATTCCGACCGCATGACCGCTTATCTTGAGCGAGTGAGGAAAAATCTGGAGTAAATTACCATAAGAAAATATAAACGGATTGCAACCACGGTTGAATCAACCGTGGTTGCAATCCGTTTATATCTATCGTATGAAGGATCAAGGGATTCTTGTCACATATCGTCCATAGTGAATAGTCGCGTCTCTATTTTATAATTTGAGAGTATGCTCGTTTTTATCCTCTCCACTTTCTCCATGAATCTTTTATGGGAGTAGTTGTTTATATTGCGCTTCACTTCAGCCACCAACGCCTCTTCATTATTAGTCCTGATTGCCACGATATCAATTTCGCTTGCTTCGAATCCTGATCTGGGGAGCCACCAGGAGCCGATCTCGCGGAATCCACCTTCTTGCGCGAGCTTCTCTTTGAAATATTGTTCGAGAGTATGACCGGTATAGGTGGGAAACTGTGTTTTTACCAATTCTCCCAGATCAGAATAGTTGTCAAGTTCCACCATAGACCGATTACTTTCTATGAAATGGAACCAGAAATTGAGGAATAGATCGGAGATGCGATATCTCACGTTATTTTTAGAGCCCGGTTTGGCGAAAATAGGGCGATATCTGGAGATAATATTATATACATTCTCCAGTTTCTCCAGATGTCCACCGATATTTATTCCGCCCAATGCCGAGCTGATCTCCCCTTGACTACACTTCCCTTGCGAAATGGCAAGCAGAATTGAGAAATAGGTGCCATAGTCTTTCCCGATTTCAGTAATTAACAGTGTTCGTCCTTCTTCAATGAACGGTGACATATTGGAGGTGGCGAAACGTAGCATGGATTGAGAATCCAAATAACCGTTGTCGCAGAATATTTCCAGATATTTGGGCACACCTCCGGCAATTGAATAGAGGGTTAGAAGATCATCATGCGTGTAGTCGGGCTTATAGTCATGCAAAATTTCTTTTATCACACTTATCTTAAAGGGCTTCAGATTGATGATATTGTCTGCGCGTCCGAATAGAGGTTCATTTGCATCAGTGAATATGCGTCTCATCATTGAATGGATGCTCCCGCTGAGGATGAGATTCATACGGGTTTCGGCCCTATAGGAGTCCCATAGATTCTGGAGTTCGCTGAAGATTGAGGGATTTATATTGATAAATTCCTGAAATTCATCAATTACGAGAGTAAATCTCATGGTTTTTGCCAATTCAAGGAGATGACGGATCACGTCTATAGCCTTCTGCAAGCCATTAGGAACATAAGCACTCAGTTTATTTCCTATCTCCAATACAAAGTCATCTACCAATGCTGCTTCGGATTTACGGGCCACAAAGAAATAAAGCATCGGCACATCCGAATCCTTGAAGGCATTCTTAATGAGGCTGGTTTTGCCGATTCTACGGCGTCCGGTGAGAACAGTCATTCTTGAATTCTTTGTGAAGGATAGCCTTTCGATGCGTTTCAACTCCTCAATCTCTACTTTACGATTATAGAATTTCATTTATTTCTATTTTATGCTGAGCAGGTATCCTTTCACCTGAAGAGAAAAACTCCTGCCACTTATTAGCAATTGCAACCACGGTTGATTCAACCGTGGTTGCAAATATAGTGAAAAGCTTTGATTCTGACAAATCGTAGGTTTTGAATCAGTTATAATATTCGATTTCGCACCAGATGGGAAATTCATTAGATCCCGAGGCAGGAATTTTACATGAATTTCCTATTACCGAAGGTTTGTTCTTTTTAATAGTCTTTATAATCATGGCCGGGAAATCGCCTTTGAAATCATACTCAAAGGGTACCGCTTCATTGGGATCCATAACGTCATCATAAGCCGATTCATAATTTATGATTCTTCTTTTCATTGACAACGGGGTGTCGCCATCCCATGATATATCATATTTAGCAGTATATGAAGGAGAGCCCCTGTAGCCTTCGGTAATGTATGAAATTCTTGTGGGATGACCATCTGCATCGTAAGAAAACTCATATTCCTCACAAGTGTCATTATCCACTTCTATTACGTTTCCGTTTTTGTCAAAATCATATTGTGCGATGCAATTTGAATATTTCTTGGCGGCAGATATATTCTTAGCTCTTAAAAAAGGCTCTGCATTGTCAACCATATCTGCCAATCCTGTGGAAGGGGTGGGGGTATAAAAGGCGATTTTTTTGATGGTATTTGAATTTTGGATGAGAGAGATAAGAGGCGCGAAGTCGCTTAGGTGAGGAATCTTTACTTCGTGCGACTTAACCCGGAATGAATTGAAGACTTTGGGGGGAACGGGATCCGTAGCGGTGGTCACAGTGTCAGCAACCAATGAGATAGATTCGGCAATTGTGGAATCGACGGCTTCATTTTTTTTAGCAGGATTATTACATGCCGTAAAAAACTGAGCTGCCAATATCAAAAGGGCGAATGAAATTAAAGATATGCCCCTGTCAGATTTATTCAAGGATTTGATATTCATATTATTATATCAGTTTAGATTATAATTTTCAAGAATTAAGTGTGGATTTAGATCATAAAGTTAAGAATAAAACCGGAACTTTACAATTATAGATTGGTTCGATTAGATTCAATTTATTATTAGGATTATACTAACGACTAATTATGCTTCTTCTTTATTTATTCGAAATTTTCATAAGAAATCTCTTTCGTAAATTTTATTTCGGATCTTTCTGTTGGATTCTGATATTTCTGTGAGTGAGTGAAAGCGCGAGGCGCTGTAACGCTTCTGTGGTAGTCGATTCCCAATTATCCGTAATAGAAGGAATTGTTCCCACAGAAACGCTTGGCATGATCAAGCTTAGACTCAGAAAAAACAGAATCTCACAGAAGCCATGCGGAGTAATTTTTTCTCTACATTTCCATTATAGAATTATCATTTATAAAATTATCATTTCGAATTAAAAAATCATTTCGGATCCTTCTGTGAGATTCTGATATTTCTGTGAGTGAGTGAAAGCGCAAGGCGCTGTAACGCTTCTGTGGCAGTCTATTCCCAATTATCCGTAAAAGAGGAATTGTGCCCACAGAAACGCTTGGCTTGAGCAAGCTAAGACTCAGAAATAACAGAATCTCATAGAAGCCATGCGGAGTAATTTTTTCTCTACATTTCCATTATAGAATTATCATTTA
>CAMWUJ010000057.1 GCA_947177405.1 uncultured Porphyromonadaceae bacterium
TGCTCCCTGATATGCGACCCTGCATTAACATTTTTTGTTGGATGGAGTCTAATTTGCAGCTTCAAATTCACGCAGGAAGCGCACATCATTCTCGCTGAACATGCGAAGGTCTTTCACTTTATATTTAAGATTGGTGATTCGCTCGATACCCATTCCGAAAGCATAGCCCGAATATATTTCGGGGTCGATACCGCAAGCTTTCAGTACGTTGGGATCTACCATTCCACAACCGAGAATCTCCACCCATCCGGTACCTTTGCAAAACGCACAACCTTTTCCGCCACATATATCGCAGCTGATATCCATCTCTGCGGATGGTTCGGTGAAGGGGAAATAGGAAGGACGCAGACGGATCTTGGTCTCGGGGCCGAACATCTGGCGTGCGAAACCTAACAATACCTGTTTAAGATCTGCAAAAGATACATTCTTATCGATATAAAGACCTTCCACCTGATGGAAGAAACAGTGAGCACGAGCCGAGATGGCCTCGTTTCGATACACACGACCCGGACATACGATGCGGATCGGAGGCTGATTTTTCTCCATCACGCGGGTCTGTACTGAAGAGGTGTGTGTGCGGAGAAGAATATCCGCCGGATTGCGAGAGATAAAGAATGTGTCCTGCATATCGCGTGCGGGATGATCAGGAGCGAAATTCAGAGATTCAAACACATGCCAGTCATCCTCGATCTCAGGGCCTTCGGCAATTGTGAAACCCATACCCTCGAAAATACGCAACATTTCGTTTTTCACAAGTGAAAGCGGATGGCGTGTTCCCAATTCTATCGGAGAAGCGGAACGGGTAAGATCCACCTCTTCAAGCTCCTTGTCGGCATTAAGGGCAAATGATTCCTTCAAAGCCGCTATTTTTTCCTGGGCAAGCGATTTCAATTCATTCACCTTCTGCCCCACTTCCTTTTTGTGCTCAGCCGGCACATTGCGGAAGTCGGCCATAAGAGCCGAAATACTCCCTTTCTTACTTAAATATTTGATGCGAAGCTGCTCAACCTCCTCCATAGAGGAAGCGGCAACCTGTAGGATTTCTTCTTTAAGCTTTTCTATTTTGTTAAGCATGTTGCTTTGGTTTTGTTGGATTTACAAAATTACAAAATTTTATTTAAACCACCCAATTAGTGGATTAAATAATAAGCAACGGCTCTTTGATCCTGCCATCTCTCCTGTTCTCTCCTCCTCTCACCCTTCCTCTTTTTGCCGAGAAAGATCTTTGCAGAAAATATCCTGAAATTTGTTTAGAAATTAATTGGAAACATCTCAAAGGGATACATGATCGTTACTTTTGTTCCATTCACTTTCACTCCAATCTGAGATAACCCTGCCACATTATGAGGATTATACCATGTATTGCCGGATTTTTTGTATGCTGACTTTCTCATTGATTCTACAAACGCCTCTGTTTCCTCAAGGTCCGCAAAATTGATATAACATACAATATCTTCACCACCACACAACTCTATACTTGTGGTTTGTCCATTGGCACCCGACCTTTTAGCAGTAAGAATAGTATAATCTTCCATCTCATCGTCCGGCCGACGAAAATTGGTATTGACCTTGAATCCGAGTTTTCTCAGTATACTTTTCAATTTTGATGCATCACGAAAGCTCGCTCCATAATCCGACACCTCCACCAAAGCATACTGTGTCAAGGGTTTCACCAGAATCTCATGTCGGGGCGCTTCCATATACACGGTATCGTGAATGGTATCGACCACTACCTCCTTGACATCTCCGGCAAGATTCTCTTTATTCTTTTCCGACTTGCAGGAAGCGAGCATCAGAAGGCCGAATGTCATCACCGGGATAATCCTTTTAAAGAAATAAAATCCGTATTTTTTCATAATGAAGCTATAAGTAATTTACGAATTATAATAACAATGTCTTTTTAAAAGCAAAAATAACAAAAATTGCATTAAAATAAAAAATCACTTTGTTCATTTCATAAGCTTCATTTAGGAATCATCTTCGATATTATCTACGAAGTAAATGTTAATATGTGGATTCAATATGGTTATATGAACTCTCCACTCTTCCGGGAGGGGATGAACATCATCATGTTGGGAAAACGGCAAAATCTCAAGAATTTATGTTGGAAAAACGGCAAAATCTAAGGATTTCATGTTGGAAAAACGGCAAAAATCAAAGATTTTATGTTGGAAAAACGGCAAAAGAATATTTAACAATCTGATTATTAATATAATAAATTTTAAATAGAATCCGAGGCCAAGCGTTCCTGTGGGCATAATTCCTTCTATTACGGATAGAAGAGAAGGACTTCACATTCAACCGGTGTCGGAAAAGGGGCGGGAGCTTCCAAGCTTCCGCAACACCATTCCGAGGCTCAATGCCGAGGAAGGGGGTATCAATTTATTTATAAAGCTGAGGAGGCATCGAGCCTCCTCGCTTTATTGCGGAAGCTTGGAAGCTCCCGCCCCTTTCACGGCTCAAGATCCAATAAAGGAAAAATTTGAGACCGTACCGCTTTAATCGCGGCACAGTCTCAATAATTTGTAAGTCCGTGGTTTAAAACTTCCTATATCAATATAAGTCTTGTATCTTTATACTGATTATTGGACTGTCGTGTGCAGTCGGAAAGTTACTGTAACATTATAATAACACTTCACCGGTTTACCATCTTTTCTTCCCGGAATCCAGTTAGGCATCCTTTTCACCACTCTTATAGCCTCTTTATCTAAATCCGGATCCACACCTTCTATCACCTTGACATCTCCAATTGTGCCATCTTTATTTACCACGAAGTTAACTTTTACTCTTCCTTGAATATCATTTAGCGCAGCAGCTTCGGGATAATGAATTTTACTTGCAAGGTAACTCATTAATTGTGACATACCTCCAGGAAATTCAGGAGCAGTATCGTAATCAGATATTATATCTTCCTTTTCTTCTGCCTCTTCCTTGGGAGTTACTGAATAATCTTCAGGAGCTTTCACTACTGCCTCCTGATAGGCTCTTGGCATCATTTCACTTTCATCCTTAAGTCCCTTTATGTTACCATATACCGTAGCGGATCTAAATTTTGAAGGATGTCCGCTTTCAACTTCATCATTCCACCATATAGCTGCCATAGTATTGGTATTCGGATAATATTTAAGCTCAAAAGTTTCTGATCCGGCAGTGATAAAATATATTCGGTTATTCTTTATAATACATCCATCCACTCCATCTGCACCGGGATAACCAACATAGCATAGCAAAACATTTTTGTCATCAGGACAACGTTCCCATTTACCAATGTCAGGATCTCCCTTACAACTGATAACACCGCCATCCTTCAATGTATAGCGAATCTTTGACGATGTAAAGTAAACTGATTGGCTATATGCCTCCTGAGAAATTAAACTCGGGAACAATATTCCTACGAGAACGGTGAAAAAAAGAATTATAACGCGTTTCATACAGCTTCTATTATTAAGAATTAAATTAAGATGAATACTCTCTTAATCCCCTTGATTAACTATAGATAAGATTCTCATCCTATCTTTAATTCTACTCATGACAAAGAAAACGGAGTAATCTCTGAAATGTGGGCCATCTTCAGGTAATGACAAGTAGCTATCCACTTTATCGCCCTTGTATTCTTTGGGACCAACCATATCCTCTCCCGAATTATAAACTCGGAAATAATTATTTAAGAATAATTTATCAAAAGCAACAGCATCCTCAGGGTTTGAAAACTCGATTACATAACGTTTTGCATCATCCCAGTCAGCCACGTAGTAATTCTTATTGCCATAAGGGAAACTTTTCCCTCCATAATTTTGAATAGTTATGGTGATTATTTCACCATTGACATCTCTTACATAAGTGGAATCATCTTTGACAGTGATTTGTCGAGGATTTACAGGGAAATAATCCCCTTCAGTCTCCATATAGTCACATACATTTACTGTTTTTTGAGTACTCCCTTTGAAAGTGAACCCTTTCATAGCCAGCATCTTTTTGACAAATTCAGACGGTTTCAATCGCTGTTCAATATATCCACTGTCGTAATCAGCTTCATCTTTCACGAAATCTGAATATTCCAAAGCCGGAACTGAACTCTGAGCATTCACGATCTGATTGCCTGAGAATAAACATACTATCGTCAGGATCAGAAAGAAAATTTTGGATAGTTTCATACTCTAATTATGGTTTTATTATTATACATAAAGTTAGAAATGAATAAGATTTAATATTATTATCTTATTCTATTTTAGACAGCACTTAATCAGCCCTGCCGCCTGCGGAAATGGTCACCTTGTCGTTTGTCTTTTTTATATTAATCGAACCAAGGTAACTATTTTTTGGATGGACGAAAGAACTGTTATTACTTGATTTAAAGCCTGCCTCTTTAATTCTTTCCCCAAGGATCTGACCTACTTTCTCATTATCGAAATTTATAATCATTTTTCCGTCCTTATAGGTAACCTTAATCTCTGATGGAGAGTCAAGGGTCCAAACAAAATCCGAAACTACATTGGTTATATATTCATCATCAGGAGCGTAATATTCCTTATTAGTATGAGTATTTTTCTTTTCTTTGAATCCTAAATTTTTAAAAATTTTGGATATCTTTTGGTCAGAATTAAAATACACAGCATAAAGATCATCTTCTACTTTTTCTACCTTTATCATCTCACTGAGCTTTGGCAAACTTACACGTAGAATAGAGTCCTCCCGGATAGAGTCCTGCCGAGCTTGCTCAATCGTAGAAGTTTCAACGGCTGCCACAGAATCAGCAGTTCTGATAGAATCGGTTCTTTCTTCCAATACCTTCTCCGTTTTGGTCTTACCACATCCGACAAATAAAATGGCAGATGCAAGAATACAAAGCGAAATGAATAACACTTTCTTCATATCTTATATAATATTTTACAATACATTATCTATTAATTATTCTCTCAAGATTTCTCATTTCAAAATGCAACCCACTGACAGGGTTATGGGGATTATAGAGTTTTATTAACCTCGGATAAGCTCCCTGCGGTAGTTTTAACCCGAGGTTAAATAGAATGGTTTCACACTCCTTATGTTAGGAGAATTAATCCTTCGCGTTGCAAAGGATTCTCACTTTATTATTGATTCTCTCAACCATCACATAGCCTTTCCGGCTGCGGGCATTGCTGCCTGTTTTGGGAGGACAATAATGAGACAAAATCCTTGTTCCTTTATAACTCTCAGTGGATCGTTTGCCGTGATCTTCACGGTAACCTCTAAACTCCTTATCAAAGTTTATAGCATCCTGAGGATTGGAAAACTCTATTGCATATCCCGGATTGCTCTTGGACTGATATGTCACATATACATCGATAGTATTGCCGTTCTTCACTCTTCTATATGATTTTCCCTGACGAGTGAAGCCCTTTGCCGACAAAGCGTTCATCACTTTGGTTGCATCTTTTAATTTATGAATATCAGCACCATTATCATTGCCTGCCCAGCTTACGAAATCATCGAATGAAAGAGGGTCTCCGTATGATTGGGCATTAGCAGTTTGACTTCCTGAAAGTAGGAAGAAAGCTGTCAATATAATAAATAAAAGTTTTTTCATGATTATATTCTTTTAAACCTCGACCCGATAAAGGGTCGAGGTATGATTTCAGATTATTCGTAAATATAGTTGCTGCCGTTGCTTTCGTGGAGGGTTATCTCATCATCTGTAATCACGACAGCTACTGTCCCACTCATATTGTAGGAAGGAACATAATAGGAAAACTGTCCCATCTTATCGTTGACTATCTTTACAGATGAAATGGTGAAGTGAGTACCATCAAATGTTCCACCCGAACCACTTACTGTCATCTGACCCGATGTACCTTTATAACCCGTGAAGGTTTTCCCACTAAGAATACCCATGAGAGATGCAGGGTCGGTCAAACTATAGTTTTCAAACTTTCCACTTTTTTTTGATTCTCCGCTACCGGATGAGTAAGAGGATGATTCGGAAGATTCTGATTTGGAAGAATCTCCGGAGCAAGAATCATATAGCCACCAACAGGCGACACAAATACATACGAAATATAAAAACTTTCTCATCGCAAATAGATTAGTCTTAGTTTTATGATAATATCACTTATCTTTTCTCAAATGGCTCCCATTCGTTGGAATAAACCTTTCCATCCTTGATATGAAGAGTGGCTTGATCGAGAGTGCTGAAAAGGACTGACAAGTTCTCTTTAGATCTTCCCAATTTCACATCATCATCAATCACTTTCCTTCCTTTTATCATAATCATCATATTCCCGGTGCCATTCTCTTTTATTTCCAAGCGCATAGTCTGAGGTGCACCATCTACACCGGTTTCATAATACCATGTTCCCTCGATATCGGAGAAGTTCTGGTTCTTGTCATACCACTCCTGACTCTTTCCGCAAGAAGAAGCAATCCCACTTATAGTTAAGGCTATTATTGCCATAACAAATATTCTAAAAATTCTTTTCATCATAATAAATCTTGATTATTTTCAGGATATAATCTACAACTTTAGCCGTCTGCGACAAGCATATGCTAAGACGAGATTACCAATATTTGATGGTGCGTTTGATTGAACTTGGAATCCATGAAGGCTCCCCACCTCTTGCACCGGATTTATCAATTATCATTTTAGTCCAGTTCCCTTTTGCATCCGCTCCTGAATAGGATATTTTGGCTCCCCTTTTAGAGAGTTCATCACCACTATATAAGTTACCTTTTATTGGCCGGTTATTAGAATCGTATGCCGTAAATTCTATATACCAGCCACCTCCTTGCGAATACTCTCCAATTTTAACCATACGGTTATTTTTCACCTCAATTTCAAATTCTGAATGAGGTGCGTAACAACCCAATGTGGTAATACCATTATTGTTTGATGCATCCGAACTCTTTCCTGATTTATTAAAGCTAAATAACCAATCATCATAAGATATACTCTTTGCTTGCCCTTTGACATTAAGAGCTTTCATCAGACCCTGAGACTGTGCGCTTGCCGATGCGCAGAAGATGCAGAGCATTGCCATTGCTGCAATGGTGCAAACGAAGCGTTTCAAATTTAGTTTCATAATATTATTATTTTGGTTTAACACTATTCCTTAAAGAAAAAAGAGAGCGAGCAGATTCAATAATTCCCTGCACCGGCTCTGGACTGCCTACCAAGTAAATTACAAAATCTGCTCACTCCCATCAGTATATAATTATGGCTATCACCACAATTTTGATACATAACCGGGAGGAGCGTTTTTGCTTGTCAACTTGGTGTTTGAATTGTCCAGATTCGTACAGATGACCGGCTGAAACGCTTTTCCTTATGTTGAAGTCGTCGCAACAACTTCCACGACAGAAATAAGATTTTAACTTAATTCCCCTTTCTATTTTACAAATTTACAAAATAATTTTTATTCTGCAAATCAGAAAAGGAATTGCACGGAGTGTGACCCATCGACTTGGTAGATGAATTTCCATATATAGAAATCCCTTTGAAATGTCCAGTTTCAGGGAGGCAACGAGCCACGCACCCTGCAATTCTATCCTTTTCTGCTTATAGTATGCAAAGGTAAACTTTTTCCCTTAATAAACAAGCATCCAAATTATCCAAATTCAATTTTTATTTTAAAAGAGACCGAAATTCCTTGAATGAAGGTTTAACTTTGCATGATTATATGCAAAAAGGAGCGACCTTACAGCCGCTCCTTCCTTATAATAGAATAATAGAGTTTAATCAATTATTTTCTGAGAGCAATCTCCTCGGGAGTAAGCTCTGGATCTTTACCCCAGTCCTGAGCTGCGAGACGCTTGTAGTTGTTATAGCGCCACATAGCGTTTGCCTTGCAAGCCTCGAATAGCTCCTCTGCCTGCTCGGGATACATCTTCACGAGCGAAGCGAAACGCACCTCACCTTTAAGGAAGTCGCTGAACTTGCTCCAATCCGGCTCCTTACTGTCGAGGCTGAACGGATTCTTACCCTCTTCCTCAAGAGCGGGGTTGTAGCGCCAGAGGTGCCAGTAACCGCAGTCAACGGCATCTTTCTCCTCCTGCTGTGCCTTACCCATACCTTTCTTGATACCATGATTGATACATGGAGCGTATGCGATGATAAGCGACGGACCGTCGTATGCCTCTGCCTCGCGAATAGCCTTGAGGGTTTGAGCATTGTCGGCACCCATAGCCACCTGTGCAACATATACATAGCCGTAGGTAGTGGCAATCATACCGAGGTCTTTCTTGCGGATTCTCTTACCGGCAGCGGCAAACTTTGCGATCGCACCGATAGGAGTTGACTTGGATGACTGACCACCGGTGTTTGAATAAACCTCAGTATCAAGAACAAGTATATTCACATTCTTGCCTGAAGCGATCACATGATCGAGACCACCAAAGCCGATATCATAGCTTGCGCCGTCACCACCGATGATCCACTGGCTACGCTTGGTGAGATAATGCTCAAGATCCACAATACCCTTGCAGATATCGCAGTCGCATTTCTTAGCCTCCTCGGCAAGTGCCTCGGCAGCCTTGCGGCAAGTGTCACCGTTATCCTTGTTATCAAGCCAGTTCTGAGCGGCAGCCTTCATTTCAGCTGAGCAGCAGTCGCAAGTGAGAGATTTCTTCACGAGATCCTCAACACGTGCACGCATCTTCTCATAACCGATATACATACCGAGACCGAACTCGCAGAAATCCTCAAAGAGAGAATTGGCCCATGCGGGTCCGTGACCTGCGGCATCAGTGGTATAAGGAGTGGAAGGTACGGAACCGGAATAGATCGAGGAGCAACCTGTAGCGTTAGCCACCTGCTCACGGTCACCGAAGAGCTGAGTGATAAGCTTCACATACGGAGTCTCACCGCAACCAGAGCAAGCACCGGAGAACTCAAAGAGAGGCTGAGCGAACTGGCTGTTCTTGGCGTTGAGCTTAACATCTACGAGATCTTTCTTATTGGAGACATGCTCTACGCAGTAATCCCAGTTCTTCTGCTGACCGAGCTGGCTTTCGGTATGAACCATAGCGAGAGCCTTGTTGCCCTTCTTGCCGGGACAAACGTCAACACAGTTGCCGCAGCCGAGACAGTCGAGCACGTCAACCTGCTGCACGAAGCGTAGACCTGCCATAGTCTTGCCGATTGCAGGGATAGTATGATCTTCGCCAAAAGGAGCGTTAGCCATCTCCTCCGCATTGAGAAGGAACGGACGTATTGCAGCGTGAGGACAAACGAACGAACATTTGTTACACTGGATACAGTTCTCGGGATTCCACTCGGGAACGAAAGCTGCCACACCGCGTTTCTCGTATGCTGCGGTGCCCTGCTGCCATGTGCCGTCGGCATTGTCAACGAATGTGCTTACAGGGAGAAGGTCGCCATCCTGTGCATTGATAGGACGCACCACATTGGTGATGAATTCGGGAGCTGCATCTGCCACTACTGCATCATCCTCAAGGTCAGCCCATGCGGGATCAACATCAAGTTTGGCATATTCGCCGCCGCGATCAACAGCGGCATAGTTCATATTGACGATGTTCTCACCCTTCTTGCCGTATGACTTCACGATGAATTTCTTCATCTGCTCGATAGCAAGATCCACGGGGATAACCTCCGTGATACGGAAGAACGCGCTCTGGAGAATAGTATTGGTACGGTTGCCCAGACCGATCTCCTGAGCGATCTTGGATGCATTGATATAATAGCAAGTGATGTTATTCTTTGCAAGATAACGTTTCACCTTGTTGGGAAGATTCTTGGCAAGCTCCTCACCCTCCCAGATAGTGTTGAGAAGGAATGTACCGTTGGGCTGGAGACCGCGGAGCACATCATACATGTGAAGGTAAGCCTGAACGTGGCAAGCCACGAAGTTGGGAGTGTTCACAAGATATGTGGAACGGATGGGGTTATCACCGAAACGGAGGTGTGAGCAAGTGAAACCACCCGATTTCTTCGAATCGTAAGAGAAATAAGCCTGACAATACTTGTCGGTATTGTCACCGATAATCTTGACAGAGTTCTTGTTAGCACCCACAGTACCGTCAGCACCCAGACCATAGAACTTAGCCTGGAAGAGACCGGGCTCAGCCACATTGATTTCGGGGATAACAGGGAGTGAATGGAATGTAACGTCGTCAACGATACCGATAGTGAAATGATTCTTAGGCTCGGGAAGCGAGAGGTTTTCGAATACTTCGAGAATCTGCGCCGGAGTGGTATCCTTTGAAGATAGACCGTAACGACCGCCCACGATAACCGGGGCATTCTCCTTGCCATAGAAACAATCCTTCACGTCCAGATAAAGGGGCTCACCGTTGGCACCCGGCTCCTTAGTGCGGTCGAGCACAGCGATACGTTTTGCTGTGGCGGGAACGGCAGCGAGGAAATGTTTTGCAGAGAAAGGACGATAGAGGTGAACGCAAACCACACCAACCTTCTCACCCTTGTCGCGGAGATGGTCGATAGTTTCCTTGATACACTCTGTCACAGAACCCATAGCGATGATCACGCGGTCAGCCTCGGGATCTCCATAATAGTCGAAGAGACCGTAATTGCGGCCTGTGATCTTGTTGATTTCATTGATATAACCCTCCACGATCTCGGGGAGTGCGTTATAATATGAGTTGCAAGCCTCACGATGCTGGAAGAATACGTCGGGGTTCTCAGCCATACCACGAGCCACGGGAGCGTCGGGGTTAAGGGCACGCTTGCGGAAATCAGCAAGAGCTTCCTGATCGATCAGGGGTGCGAGCTCTTCTTCACTGAGAGCCTCAATCTTCTGGATTTCGTGAGATGTGCGGAAACCGTCGAAGAAGTTGATGAAAGGCACACGGCCTTTGATGGAAGAGAGATGAGCAACAGCAGCGAGATCCATCACCTCCTGCACAGATCCTTCGCAGAACATTGCGAAACCGGTCTGACGGGCAGACATAACGTCCTGATGGTCGCCGAAGATTGACAGGGCATGTGAAGCGAGTGTACGGGCCGATACATGAAATACGCAGGGAAGAAGCTCACCGGCGATCTTATACATGTTCGGAATCATGAGAAGAAGACCCTGCGATGCGGTGTAGGTGGTAGTAAGCGCACCTGATTGCAGAGATCCGTGAACGGCACCCGCCGCGCCACCTTCACTCTGCATCTCCTGAACGAGAACCGTTTCACCGAAGATGTTCTTTCTTCCTGCCGCCGACCAATCGTCAACATACTCCGCCATTGTGGACGACGGGGTGATGGGATAGATGGCAGCAACTTCGCTAAACATATAACTGATATGCGCTGCAGCCTGGTTGCCGTCGCATGTCAGAAATTTCTTTGTTTTGGCCATAGTTGTTTTGTTGAATATTTATAAGTTATCTTAGCTTTCAATCTTTCTGATTATATTTTTTCACCTCGCGGAAGGAGGAAAATATGAATCGTAGGTAGAGCTTAAAAAGAAACTTTGCAGGACTTTGAAAAGCCGATGTGCAACTTTTCTTATCCTGCAAAGTTAATACTTTTTAGCGGTTTTTTCATTATCATTTCCAATTTTTTTCAACCGCCGGAAACAATATGACCGTTATTTTAAGTATTTTTCTGTAATAGGTCTATTCATCAATCATTTTGAACAGACCTCAAAAAAGATCAAAGTCCAATCGATTTCAATACCTGAAGAGCTTTCAAAGCAACGAGATGATTCTTTTCTCGCCCTTAATCTTTTTCCCTTTGGCTTCTTTCACAGCCTCGGCGGCTACCGAGCTTCTAACGGCAGCTAACGCATAATGGTCGTAAACGTCTATCTTCCCTATGGCATCGCCGGGAACACCGCACTCTTTTGTGAGGAAGCCCACGATATCTCCTTTGGAAAGTTTCTCTTTCTTACCGGCGGAGAAATAAATAGAGTCATATTCAGGGCGTGCTGAATCCGGAGCATCATAATCGGGATAATAGGTATCATCGAATTCAGTGAAATCCTTCACATCCTCGTCGGGACCGATCAAAACATAGATATCACCTTCCCTGTCCACACGTGCCGTTCGACCGTTACGATGGGTGTAGGTCTCGGGAGTGAGAGCCTGATGATAATGCACGATCGATTTCACATTCTCTATATCGAGACCTCTGGCGGCAAGATCGGTCGCTACAAGCACGGGACGGCTGCCGTTGTTAAACATCGCCACAGCTTTCTCCCGATCCTTCTGGTCGAGCTGCCCATGATACACAATGGCCGGGATATGATGCTTGCACAGATATTCCGCCACACGGTCAGCACTCTCACGGTGATTCACGAAAATGATGCATCTGTCGTTGCCGTCTCCTTTATTGGCGAGGTCGTTGAGAAGCACTCGCAATGAGTTAAGCTTATCCTTGCCGTCGGTATCCACGCGATGAGAATGAATACGGGTGCGGAGTTCATGACTCTCACCAAGAAAATTCAATTTAAGAGGATCATTTAGCTTGAGAAAATCGGGGAGAATATCAGCCGGAGTAGCCGAGATGAGTATGGTGCGGCTCACATTCTTAAGGCGATCCACTATCTTCTTCATCTCCTTTTCAAAACCAAGCTCAAGCGACTTGTCGAATTCATCAAGCACGAGGATACGTGTCGGAAGCAAATCTATATTTCTGCGGTTGAGATGGTCGAGGAGCCGGCCGGGAGTTGCCACCACAATATCGGTACCGGCAGCCAAGGAATTCACCTCATCCTCCACCTTATGACCACCATAAAGAGGAGTGACCTTAAATCCGGCAGCTATCGAGCTAAATATACGTGTGATCTGGATCACAAGCTCACGCGACGGGGCTATGATGACCGCCTGTACTCTTCCTGTGGATGGTTTCAGCAGCTTGAGCACGGGAAGAATAAATGCCAACGTCTTTCCTGAACCCGTAGGGGAAAGCAATATTATATCACGTGCCTCGGAGAATGATCGCATCATCTTCTCCTGCATGGGATTGAGTTGATCGATTTTCAGTTTCTCTTTTATAAGTGGTAGGAATTCTTTTTCTCTCATAACTTAGTATATTTTACAGAGTATGTCACATACTCTCACAATATAAACAAAATTTGAAGCGTAAGGTTAGATTCCTCACGATATCAATGACCAATCCACCTCTCTGGAGAAACGGAAATGCAGCTCGCGTCTCACTACATTCAGCGACCCTGGCGAAAGCATGATCTTCTCCCCCGTCTTGTCGTAGGGAGACACCTCTCCGGCCACAAGCTCGGGATGAGCATTGAGCACCTTTTCAGCTGCCTCCCGGGCGATATTTAGAATCTGACCATCCGATGTGAGCGACGCCACCTTGAGCTCGAACGCGAGTCCGCTCTGCTGTGTCCCTTCCATGTCACCGGGGCCACGCAACTTCATGTCAGCCTCGGAAATAAGGAATCCGTCGGTGGTTTCGGTCATTATGGAGAGACGTTTTTTAGTATCGGCCCCGGTCTTATATTTTGTCATGAGGATACAATAGCTTTTGTCGGAACCGCGTCCTACCCTGCCTCTAAGCTGATGAAGCTGGGAGAGTCCGAAGCGTTCGGCATTCTCTATCACCATCACCGAGGCGTTGGGCACGTTCACACCAACTTCGATCACTGTGGTGGCCACAAGAATACGGGCTTTCCCGGAGACAAATTTCTCCATCTGGAAATCTTTTTCTTCCGGCTTCATGCGACCATGCACACAGCATACCTCCACCTCCGGGAAAAGATTTCTGATGCGCTCCTGCCCCTCTTCTACACTTTTCAGTTCCAGCTTCTCATTCTCCTGAATCAGAGGATAGACGATATAGATCTGCCTGCCGGCGGCCAGCTCGCGAGCAATCAGGCGATTCACCTCCATTCTGTTCTCATCATAACGGAGTAATGTCTCTATAGGCTTTCTACCCGGAGGAAGCTCATCAATCACCGAAACGTCAAGATCGCCATAGACAGTCATGGCAAGAGTGCGCGGTATTGGAGTAGCGGTCATCACCAACACATGGGGAGGAACGGCCCCTTTCTTCCACATCTTGGCCCTCTGAGCCACACCAAACCGATGCTGTTCGTCAATAACGACCAGCCCAAGATTGCCAAACACCACGTTATCCTCAATCAAAGCATGGGTGCCGATAAGGATATGTATCGCGCCCGATCGTAATCCCTCATCGATTTCACGGCGTTTTTTGGCGCGAACACTTCCGGTGAGAAGTTCGACGCGTAGTCCTATCATGGATCCCCATTTCGATATAGTCTCATAATGCTGGGTGGCAAGAATCTCGGTAGGAGCCATCATAGCTGCTTGAAAGCCATTGTCGATTGCCATCAGCATAGACATGAATCCCACCATCGTTTTCCCCGAACCCACGTCGCCCTGTAAGAGGCGGTTCATCTGACGGCCGGTACGCATGTCGGCACGTATCTCCTTGAGCACCCTCTTCTGGGCACCGGTAAGCTCGAACGGGATGCAATTAAAAAAATAGTCGTTGAAATATTTACCTATAACAGGGAAAATCAGGCCCTGTATCTTTCGTCCTCTTTCTCTTGAGAATCTCAGAATATGAAGCTGAAGATAGAACAACTCCTCAAATTTCATACGCTCCCTTGCTTTGGCCAGGAGGTCGGGATTCTCAGGAGAATGCATCTGCACCAATGCTTCTTTGAGAGGCATGAGACGGTAACGGTCGCGGACCTCCACGGGCAAAACCGAAGGGATATTATTAAAGCGGGGATTGGCAGTGATATTTTTTATAAGCGCCGGAAAGAGGCGCGACGCATATCCACCCTTGCGCATCTTTTCCGAAATGTTATAGACCCCCATAAATCCGAGAGCCGGCTTGTTAGGATCATATTGGGAAACCTCCGGATGCGAAATAGAATATATCGAACGATAAAGTACAGGTTTGCCGAAAATCACATAATCAACTCCTGTGCGGTAGGCATCTTTAAGTGCATCCACCTTTGAAAACCAAACACACTCCATCAACCGGCTGCCATCCGAAAAGACACCGTGCAGACGCCGTTTGGCTCCTTCCCCCTCAATCTGAAAACTTATGAAGCGTCCAACAATCTGCACCAACGGCATATCCGGATTCAACTCCGCAATCTTGTAAAACCGGCTCCTATCCACATGGCGGAATGGGAAATAATATAGAAGATCACGAAAAGTACGGATGTCGAGCTCCGCAGCCAATGTCTTGGCGCGCCGCTCCCCCACTCCTTTCAAAAACTTTATATCCGTATTCAAGAAATCTCCCATAATTATCGCTTTTTAGTCTTAATCAAGCTTGCCTATCAGCACTCCGGCAATGGCAAAATCGATAGGATTGGTGATCTTCAAATTATTTATCTCCCCGTCGTAGAGGGATATTTTATGGCCGAGGCGCTCCACTACCGAGGCATCATCCGTAAGAATCCGGGCATCCTCGTCTGTCAGATCTTCATAAGCCTTCTTAAGCAAGTCTCCATAGAACACCTGTGGGGTCTGCACCCTTACATACCTGGATCGGTCCACTGCCGTGGAACCATTCTCCGAGAGATGACGTATAGAATCAATCATCGGCACCACAGGCACCGCAGCCCCATTTTCCCGCGCAGCTATCCAGCCTCGACCGATCATTTCCGGGGAGATAAGCGGACGAGCCGCATCATGCACAGCCACAAGAGTATCCGAAGTGGAGCCGATTCCAAGTATGCCACGCTTCACGGATTCTATACGGGAGGATCCTCCACACACGATTTCAACATCGATTTCACGTTCTTCAGCAGGCAGTTCAGAATAAAGGATATCCCATAAATCGAAAAAGCCGGGATGCATCACGATCCGTATCTTTGTGGATGGGTCCTCTTCGTGGAAAGCCTTCACCGACCACCATAACACAGGGAGACCGCCAAGGATCTGAAACTGCTTAGGCATCTCCCCTCCGGCTCTCAAGCCGGCTCCTCCCGCCAAGACCACGGCATACTTTTCCATTTGAATGTTTTAAAAGTGTTTTTAAACAAAGGGGCGGACGTAATCACGCCGCCCCTCTCTATAATAGATCTCCCGGATTATCAGATGTGTTAAGTATTTATCTTAAATAAGAAATTACATATTCATACCGCCATCAACCTGAATCACCTGGCCTGTCACGTATCCTGCCATGTCGGAAGCAAGGAAGGTAGCCACATTGGCGATATCCTCCACTTTACCACCGCGACGCAAAGGAATCTTCTGACACCATTCGGCACGCACCTCATCAGGAAGAGCTGCAGTCATGGCCGTCTCGATGAAGCCCGGAGCAATGGCGTTGGCACGGATGCCACGTGAACCAACCTCCTGGGCGATACTCTTGGCCAAAGCGATAAGTCCTGCCTTAGAAGCGGCATAGTTGGCCTGACCGGCATTGCCGTGAACACCCACAACAGAAGCCATATTGATGATCGAACCGCTCCTCTGACGAACCATAATAGGGAGAACGGCGTGGATATAGTTGAAAGCGGATTTAAGGTTTACAGCAATCACCGCATCCCACTGCTGCTCAGTCATGCGGAGCATAAGACCATCTTTGGTGATACCGGCATTGTTGACGAGGATATCAATGCGTCCGAAGTCGTTCTTGATCTCGGCAACAGTAGCTTCTGTGGCTGCGAAATCCGCTGCGTTGGATGCATAACCTTTGCATTTCACGCCGTATGCTGCAATTTCCTCCTCAGTCTTTTTTCCGTTCTCATCGATCACGAGGTCGGTGAATGCGATATTACAACCCTCTGAAGCAAACTTGAGGGCAATCTCCTTACCGATACCACGAGCCGCTCCGGTGACGATAGCGGTCTTTCCTTCTAATAACTTCATTTTTATCTCTTTTTAATAATTGTATTCGTTTTTATTATTTAAAAATACTTTCGGCACAAACTATGCAACGCATCATTTCTCCACAAGGAAGCATCCGCAGCTATATCCTCCTCCGAAAACCATAAGGGCAACTTTATCTCCCTTCTTTATTTCCTCGATATTTTGTGCCAGCACAAGGGGAGCGGAGGCCGATCCGGTGTTTCCGAGCTCCTCTATATTGTTATAGAATCTATCCATCGGTAGGTCGAGCATATGCGCCACCTGTGCCACGATACGCTTGTTGGCCTGATGAGTGATGAAATAAGAAATATCACTAATTTCCAACCCTGAATTTTTCAACGACTTATTGAGCGCATAAATCATATACCGGCAAGCATGGATAAATACATCGCGGCCGTCGGGCATCTTGATTCCATCCTCTTTCGGACGGAGAAGCACACCACCGGGTCCTTTGCCAACATCTCCGAGACCTTCGGTATAGACATCGATGATACGAAGGTCGTTTTCCGAGACTCTATCCTTTGAGATAAAATAAGCTACTGCAGCATCTCCCCAGAGATGACCGCTCTTTGGATCGGACTCATTGTTATAATAGGTATTCTGTTCCGAACATATAAGAATGGCTTTGTCTGCCTTTCCCATTGCGAAATAACCCTCAATCACCTCAAGTCCATTGATGAATGATGAACAGGCCGCGGAAACATATACAGCTTTTGCACCGCTGACAGCAAATTCCTGCTGCACTTTATGGGCTACGGTAGCCACAGTGTCGTATGCACAATAATGGGCTGATACGATAAGGTTTACATCTTTAATATCGTATGGAAGCCTTGTCAAAGCATCCTCCACGGCTTTGATGCCCATCGTATCTACATTTTCATCAGGCGCAGCCTTGCTGCGGGTCCTTATCCCGGTGCGCTGTTCTATCCAATCGGGAGTAAGGCCGTTGACTGATGTGAAATATTCATTAGGTACTCTTTCGGAGGGCACATAGAAGCCCATTGAATTTATATACATAAGCTGTGTCTTTTATAATCTTACAGAAATTTTCAGAATGGTTTCACAGGAGAATGTCAATGACGGCGGATACCGTTGAGGATAAGCTTTGCCACCAACTCCGACATCCGATCCTTCCCTATGCCATATTCGGCAAGGCCATTGCGGATATAGGGGACATCCAGACCATGGATGGCATTCATTATCACTATCGCTGATTCCTTTACATTCTCTATCTCGAATACTTTGGAATCCACACCGTCATGAAGGATATCCATCAGAAGCGCGATCTCCTTTTTTGAAATCATCGCGCGAGCCCTATCGACTTTCCTCACATCAAGGAAGAAACCCGCGCGCAGCGAACCATTGCGCGACACTATCTCCTTCATGGTCTCCAGACGACAGGAGATGTATTCATAAAGCTTTTCCTCCGGGCGAGCGGGCTTTGCCACAATCATACGCAGCTTATGAAGAAGCTGATCTGTCTCAGTCTCTATCACCGCATTGAAAATGTCGCGCTTGCTTTTGAAATAGGTATAGATGGTGCGACGCCCTTTGTCAGAGGCGGAGGCAATATCATTCATAGTGGTATTCTCCACTCCTTTTCGGGCGAAAAGCTGACGTGCCACTTCGATAAATCTGTCTCTTGTCTTCTTTACCATCTTCAACCTTTTCTATCAGAAAAACCTTATGGGGAAGGCCTATCCTTTTGCACACTCTGAAAGTTTATGCGCAAAATTACTAAATATTCTTCAAATATCCCCTATTTTTACCTGATTTTTATAAACAAGAACTAAAACTTAAGGTCTCACGGGCGTATCTGTCCCTCTCCTGAAAGAAGATAGCGGTATGTGGTCATCTCTCTGAGTCCCATCGGTCCTCGGGGACCGAGTTTCTGGGTGGATATGCCAATTTCAGCACCAAGTCCGAATTGGGCTCCATCCGTGAAACTTGTGGGAAGATTGACATATACGCATGCGGCATCCACTTCATTCTGAAATTTCCGCATGGCTTCCGGATCCGAGGATACTATACTCTCGCTGTGTCCCGACCCGTGACGGGATATATGCTGAATGGCTTCATCAAGATTATCAACCACCTTTACTCCCATCTTATAATCCATCCACTCCTTATCCCACGCAGAATCATCTGCATGAGAAAGAAGCTCTTCAGGATACTTTCCTTCAAGCTCGCGGAATGTCGTGTCGTCAGCATAAAGCGCCACATTCTTTCCGGCGAGTCCGGCAACAAGATCCGGCAGTTCTGAGAGACGGTCACGGTGGATCAAAAGAGTGTCGAGTGCATTGCATACACTCACTCGGCGGGTTTTGGCATTAAGAAGGATATCTTTACCCATCTTCATGTCAGCTGTTGCATCAAAATACAAATGCACCACACCTGCACCGGTCTCAATCACCGGCACTCTTGCATTGTCGCGCACAAAATCTATCAAACGGCGTCCTCCTCTGGGTATGCACACGTCCACATTTCCCACGGCATTAAGAAGTTCACCGGTAGCTTCATGAGTGGATGGAAGAAGAACAGCCACATCCTTACTCACACCCGCTTCCTCAAGAGCCTGATGGATCAGACGAATAGCCTCTCGATTGGAATCCTCGGCATCTTTCCCTCCTTTCAGGATACATGCGTTGCCACTCTTCAGACACAGGGAGAAAACATCGAATGTAACATTCGGACGAGCTTCATAAATAACACCGATCACACCGAAAGGCACTCTTACCCTGCGGAGAAGGATCCCATTGGGAAGTATCCGGCTCTCGATCTCCTCTCCCACAGGAGAAGGGAGCGAAGCCACATGTCTAAGATCGGATGCGATTCCGGATATACGTTCGGGAGTAAGTTTCAGACGATCATAGAGAGGATTGGAGGGATCCATCCTGCCAAGGTCTTTTTCATTCTCTGCAATCAACCGGGGGGTCTCTTTCTCCACGATTTCCGCCAATCTCAGGATAATCTGATTTATTTTTTCTTCTCCCAGTCCGGAAATCGAACGGGAGGCTATCTTCACCTTTTCAAAAATCTCTTTATAATTCATATATCTTCTCAAAAATATTCGGTATTTTTTCAGGATTCAATATATAGATAATCATAGTGGACAAGATGGCGTTCCCCCTTCTTTCCGGCAAGATCCCTTGCCACGTCGGAAGATACTGCACTCCGACCCACTCCTATCAAGTTGTCCTCATGGTCGTATATATTGACAATATCCCCTTCTTCCCAGTCTCCTTCCACTGCAGTTACTCCGACCGGGAGAAGCGAGACGGCATTATCACTTCTCAACACTTCGGCTGCTTTCTCATCCACTTTCAGTCGTCCTTTCGCAAAGGAACCGGAATGTGCTATCCAGCGCTTAAGACTGCTCAGAGGCTGTGTCACAGGCTCAAACTCCGTGTGAGGCACTGCTTCAGGATTCTCAATCACATCAACAAGAACATTCTGACGGTAACCGCAGGCAATGATAACCCGCACTCCTTCTTCACTCACTTTTCCGGCTATTCCACATTTGGTGCCCATTCCTCCACGGCCGAAGCCGCTTTTGGATGCCACTACGTTTCCGCTCACATCCTCTCCGGGACTCACTTTCCTGATAAGGCGCGAAGAAGGATCAGCCGGATTCCCGGTATAGATTCCATCCACATTCGAAAGAATCACAAGGGTGTCGGCATCCACCATTGTAGCTATCAGTCCTGAAAGCTCGTCATTATCGGTAAACATCAATTCAGTGAGACTCGCAGTGTCGTTTTCATTCACTATCGGGAGCACTCCATTGGCAAGCATGGTGATCATACACCCTCGCTGGTTAAGATAGGAAGTGCGCGAATTGAAATTCTCTTTCTGAGTCAACACTTGTCCTATGACAATTCCATATTGGGAGAAGAGATCATTATATATATTGATAAGACGTATCTGTCCCACAGAGGAGAAGAGCTGTCGCTCCTCAACCTTGTCGAGCTGACGGGATGGACGGATCGCTCCCCTGCCGCAAGCCACGGCCCCACTTGAAATCATAATCACCTCATGCCCCTTTTCTCTTAGCTCGGCAACCTGATCCACTATCGCCGACATGTTGGTAACATTGGGCTTACCATCCTTTCGCGTGAGGACATTGCTACCGATTTTTACTACTATTCTTGCCATAGCGGATTATTTTTCAGGTATGAGTCCATTGATAACGGCTGCCGTGAATCCGGCACGCTCCATAGCGTTGAGGCCGCGGATAGTGAGTCCGCCGGGAGTGGTCACTTTATCAATTTCCGCCTCGGCATGTGCTCCGTCGCTTAAAAGAATGGCAGCCCCTTTCACAGTCTGAGCCACTATCCTCTGTGCCTCAGAAGCGCGGAAACCGAGCTGAACGCCTCCTTCAGTGGCAGCGCGAATATATCGGAGTGCGTATGCTATTCCGCAGGAAGCAAGGGATGTGGCTGCAGGAAGGAGTCTTTCTTCAATTATGCTCACCTCTCCAAGACGGCGATAAAGTTCGATATCAGGATTCCGGTCATTACCGGTCACGGGTACTATGAACGTCATCGACTCCCTGCGGCACACAGCAGTATTAGGCATGGCAAGCGAGATTGTGGGGCAATAACCATTATAATCGAACCATCCCTTCAGATCCTCACCCGACACTCCGGCTGCTACCACCGAAACAACCTGATAATTATAATGCAGAGTATCTTTTATCTGGGATATAACGTCGGGAAGAATCCAGGGTTTTACTGCAAGAATCACAATATCGGCCCCCATACAAGCAACTTTATTATCGGAAGTGGTGTTGCATCCTGCAACCTTGAACGGCACGAGCTTCTCTTGTGAAGGGTTTGACAGGGTTATATCTTGTGAATTAAAACCGGATTCTATCAACCCATGGGCTATAGCTCCCCCCATGGCTCCGGCACCTATAATCGTAATTTTCATATCTTATATGTTTTCTGCAAATTTAATGTTTCTAATGTAATTATTCGGCGTTTTATTGAAGAAAAAGAGGAAAAAAGAGGAAATTTATTAAAAAAACACATTTTTTTGCTGAAAAATTTGGTGGATTAAAAATAAAGTCGTAACTTTGCACTGTTGAAACACCGCGGGGTGGAGCAGTGGTAGCTCGTTGGGCTCATAACCCAAAGGTCGTAGGTTC
>CAMWUJ010000058.1 GCA_947177405.1 uncultured Porphyromonadaceae bacterium
TTTACCGGTTATTCTATTTTACCATTTTTTGTGGATGCAAAATTACCGATTACATCTCATAGGTGCCGATGATAACGGTAATCTTGATGGACTGACTTTTAGCGATGCGCAGTTGCGTTCATATGCTGGGTTGCGTAATACAGGCACAATTCTTCCACCTCCGGCAATGATGGTTTATAAAGAGACATTCCCGGAAGGAGAAGTTGCCGTCATTGAAGTTCAGCCAAGCGAAGATACTCCCGTGCGCTACAAAGGCGTTATCTGGATTAGAATTGGAGCAAGAAAGGCAGAGGCAAATACCGAGGAAGAACGCATCTTGACCGAAAAGGGTCAGATTCACAGTTCTTCTTTCGATGGTCGTCCATGTCGAGAAGCTACTATTGATGATATTGATATCGAACTTTTCAAGAATGAGTATTTGCCGAAGGCTGTATCGCCTGTTACTTTAGCGAAGGATAAGCGCAACATAATTCAGCAGATGGCATCCTTGCGACTTTTCGATACTCGATTTAATTGCCCGACGTATGCCGGTATTCTGTTGTTGGGACATGACCCGCAGTATTTTATTCCGGGTGCATACATACAATATGTAAAGTTTGCCGGAATGAACCGCGCAACAAAGGTGTTAAAAGAAAATCGGTTCAAGGGTAATTTGATTTCAATGCTAAAAGAGTTGGAGTATTTCATCAAATATTCCATCGAGAGCAAACGCCCGGAGTTTGTGAGCGTCCTTCGCGAAGAACCACGCATTAACTATCCTTGGGAGGCAATCCGTGAACTTGCAATGAATGCCGTAATGCACCGCGCCTATAATGGTAATAACTCCCCGATAAAATTCTACGAATACAACGACCGCATAGAGATTGACAACCCCGGTAATCTTTACGGCAAAGTCAATTTGGAGAATTTCCCCAATGAGACCGATTATCGTAATCCCAATATAGCCGAGATAATGCTGAATCTTGGCTATGTTAACCGTTTCGGGAGTGGTGTAAATACAGTCTCAACGCTTCTCGAAGAAAACAAAAGTAATCCTGCTGAGTTCCTTCTCGGTGATTATACCACATTCAAAGTTGTTGTTCAGAATGCTGATGTCATAGAAAATGGCACCAATGGCACCGATAAAACGCCCGAAATTATTGTGAATATTACCGAGGGGGATACTGATGATGTACTTGGCATCAATAGTGGCACCAATATTAGAGAAAATGGCACCAATAATAATGAAGTTGGCACCAATAGTGGCACCAATGTTAGTGCAGATGGCACCAATAATGATGAAGTTGGCACCAATGAAGATGTTGAGCGGAAGGAAGCCATAATAGGAATGATGAAACATAATAAGCGTGTTAGTGTCACTCAAATATCAAAGGCCTTGAATATTCCACGCCGAACACTCTTTAGAATCATTGATGTCCTAAAGACCGAAAAACGTATCAAACGTGTCGGAGACTTAAAATCCGGCACATGGGAAGTCATTGAATAAATGGTGGCATACTCCTATGAATGAGGCGGAATTTGATGAATTAAGGCGGCTCCGCGTGGAGAATGCCAGATTACGGGCATTGCTATTACACCACGGCATAGCTATTGATGATCTTACACCTTCGATGCCCCAAAGACCTATTCTTTCATTGGAGGAGAAGGTAAAGTTGTTTCGCAGTTTATTTCGGGGTCGGGAAGATGTTTTTGCACGCAGATGGAATAGCCCTGCAACCGGGAAGAGTGGTTATCAGCCGATGTGCGTACGTGAATGGGATAGAGAGTATTGCGACAAAAAGAAGTATAAATGCACCGAATGTCCAAACAGGGAATTTCAGCCGTTAAGCTATAATGATATTTATAGCCATCTTGAAGGAAAAGATTCCAACGGCCGTGATGTAGTAGGTGTATATGCAATATTGGAAGACAGCACTTGCTATTTTCTATGTTGCGATTTCGATGATAAGAGTTGTGAGCATGGCTATCAGGATGATGTCCGGGCTTATGTGTCGGTTTGTCGCGATTGGAACATTCCGGCATATATTGAGCGGTCTCGGTCTGGTAATGGAGCACATGTATGGGTTTTGTTTTCTGAGCCAGTTCAAGCTCGACAAGCAAGACGACTTGGTAATGCTATTCTTACCGAGGCAATGGAACGCGAAGGAAGAATGTCATTCAAATCATACGACAGGTTCTTCCCTAATCAAGACTTTATGCCTCAGGGTGGCTTTGGAAATCTCGTGGCATTGCCACTGCAAGGACAAGCACGTAGGAATGGCAACAGCGTGTTTGTAGATGATAATTTTGAGCCCTATGATGATCAATGGGACTACCTTCAGCAAATAAAGAAGGTTTCTTCATTCGAGGTAGAAAACCTCTTATATAAATATGGTGCGAAAGAGCCACTTGGAGATTTGTCAAAGTCAAAAGAATCGGCACCATGGGAACGACCGCAGCCTAAACCTATGACATCATCTGACTTTCCGAGATCAATAACCTTGGTTCGGGCATCCGGCATTTATATTCCAACAGATAACCTTTCAGCCAAAGTTATAAATCATCTAAAACGCATTGCGGCATTTAAGAATCCGGAATTTTATGCCAAGATTGGTATGCGTTTACCGGTTTATAATTTGCCGCGTATTATTTCTTGCTCAGAAATTACAGATGACTACCTATTCATGCCACGAGGATGCGAGGATAGCGTCGTTGATTTTTTCCAAGAAAACAATGTCTTGGTATCTTTCGACGATAAAACAACAATCGGCTGCAAAATAAATGCTACTTTCAATGGCACGTTGTATCCGGAACAACAAAAAGCAGTAGATGCGCTATCTAAGCATTGCTATGGTACCCTCCATGCCATGACAGCTTTCGGCAAGACAGTTACCGGAGCTGCCTTAATCGCCGAAAAGAAAACCAGCACACTTATTCTCGTTCACACTAAGGCCCTTTTGGAACAATGGCGTAAAGAATTGGAGAAATGGCTTGATATAGATTTTCAACCTAAAGATGAATCCAAGAGGCGTGGACGAAAGAGAAAATTTCAGAAATTTGGGGCATTGTCATCCTCTGAGAATTCCTTGAATGGCAAAATAGATATTGCATTATTGCAGTCGTGCATATCTGACAATGAAGTAAGGCCGTTTGTCCGCGATTATGGTCTGGTGATAGTTGACGAATGTCACCATGCGCCGGCTGTCAACTTCGAGCGAGTGCTTCGAGAGGTTAACGCCCATTGGGTCTATGGTCTAACAGCGACACCTATTCGTAAAGATGGGCATCAACCGATCATCTTCATGCAGTGTGGCGAGATAAGATATTCGGTTGACTCTAAGATACAACAAGAAAGTCAATCTTTCCGACGGTTACTGATACCCCGATTCTCATCATATCGCCCGGTTGACAATCTTGATGGAAATAGTTATGTACAGGTCTGCGAAGCTCTCTCAGTAGATGAAGGTCGCAACAAGTTGATAATAGATGATGTAAAAGATGCATTATCAAAGGGTCGCTCTCCGATAATACTTACAGCAAGAACATCACACGTTGATTTGCTTGTGTCGAAGTGTAAGGAAATTTGTCCTAATGTCATCAGATTAGTTGGAAATGATTCCGCCAAGATGAAGCGCGAAACGATTGAGCGACTAAGTGAAATACCGGATTCGGAACCATTGGTTGTCGTGGCGACAGGTAAATATGTCGGAGAAGGATTTAATCTTCCTCGCCTTGACACACTGATGCTCGCACTGCCGGTATCATGGAAAGGGCTCATTGCCCAATACGCAGGACGCCTTCACCGCGACTATGATGGTAAAGAAGAAGTATGCATATACGATTACATCGATCTCCGGTTGCCTATTTGTGACTCCATGTATCGCAAACGCATACAAGGATACAAAAATATCGGTTACTCAATATCAGTTGGAAATGAAGGCCTCTTTTCAGATCCAAAGGCCGATGCGATCTATGGCATCCCCAATTTTGAAAGAGTATTCCATAATGACATAGCCTCTGCCAAACGAAGCATTGTTATCTCAACCATACGTCTGCGCTGGAATCGCCTCCCTCGTATTATCGATTTGCTTGCAGCCTCAGTTCAGCGAGGAGTAAACATAACAATCATCATAGCAGAAGCAGGACATCGAGAGGAAGACCTCCGGCAAATGGGCTTGTCCATTCTCCATAGGCCGGAATGCAAAATGCAGGCAGCCATCATAGACCAACACATCGGTTGGTATGGCAGTGTAAATCTTATCGGCAAATCTATCGAAGATGCTACATCAATCCGACTTGATTCCTCCGACTTCACATCTTCTCTATTCGATGCAATGAAAGTATAAATATAATTACCGGAACAGAATACATCGGCAAGGAGTGATGCTCCCTGCCGATGCTGTTTTAATGAGGCCTTACTACTTTATGTAGTTTAGGATTGGTTGAGTTGCTGCAACCATTGTGCCTCAAATCTCTTGGCGAGATCTTTTACCTCGTGCATAACCGAGGTCATTTCCAGTGTGGCTTTCTCCAGCTTGTAGAGCATTGTCATAGCCTTATTTTCTGAAAATCCCGACTTGAGTTCCTTCACAACAAGGTCATAATTGACCCCGACAGTGCGGAACTGGGCGAAAAATTCCGAGAGTTTGGCACAGAATACTGCAAGGGAGCGGTCGGTTTTCAGCACCCGGAACGGGCGCGAGAACACCAGTTGTTTGATAAAAGTGGCTTTCACTTCCTGATTGGCTTTCTCCATCATCCCGATGAAGCTGTCCCATTCGAGGTCATCAAAGCGCACTTTTACGCAGTGAATACATTTGTTGGCGACAGGCGGTCGCCCTCCTTTGTTGAAATTTTCTGCCATTGAATGTCTGATTCAACGGTTTCACTTCCACTCCAGCCTGAGGCAACGCAGTTTGTAGATGGTGAACGCGACTTTGGAGCGTTCACAACCTTGCAAGGTTGTTTTGTGGGAGTGGGTCCCTCAAAACCTTTTCAGTCCCCGAAAAGACACCTTGCTATGTACACGTGTACATCTAATTCGATAAGAAAAAATGAGGCTTGAGAATCAGAGTCCGGTTGACCCTCTTTGCCTCGGTTTTCTTGTGCGCGGCCTCTCTCTTGAGGCTGAATGAGCGTGGAAGCTTGATATAAAGATAGCAAAAATTTCCGAGACTGCCAAATCCGGACTGACCACCGAAAAAATCTTCACTCCGGAAATGTTAAAGTTTTTGCCTTATAGCGGTGCGCTTGCTTGCCAAACCGCGCCAAAATGCGTCAAGTATCTGAAACTCAAAAATTTGAAAGATTTTGAGATTTGGAAATGCCCTTCTTTTTTGTTATCTTTGCAGAGCATTTGACCCAGATATCTGTCTTCATGTCACGATATAATTATGAAGATACACACGGATGGACATCGTTAGACACGTATATGGGATGATTGCTTAAGAGAGTTCTTTGAATGTATGTAGAGACAGGTCTATCCATAAAACTGCCTGTGTATATCCTTCCATAGAGTTCAACCTTATTTTGGATTTATGTTTGTTGGGAACTTCTTATCGAACGATGTATGCAACAGTATTTGAATTTACCTCTCTTAATATATAGCAATATAGCTTTCAATCTAATTACCTATATAGATAGGTATCTATAGCCCTATGGCCGTCAGGCCGTCGGCAACCAGTGATGCGTGAGCATCCGAAGCCCCTCCCGGCAGTGAGGGAAGCGGCACTGCGAAGTGTCGGATAAATGCTGCCATCCCCGTCGGCATCCGTGCGGACGGTAGCAATTCGAGAACAATACGGATGTTGTTCTCAAATTCCCAATAGAATATGCCCAAATCATTGAGTAATTCTTATTCCAACAACGCACAACCACCCTTCATGCTCCTGATACCCCAAGAAGAATGGCAATCACTGCATGAAAAACTTGACCGACTGACCGACATGGTCGAGAAAACCCAAAGAGGCAGCTCCAACTGCGACTGGCTCGAATCCGAAGAAGCGCGAAAACTCCTCGGCATCTCACCCAAAACATGGCAAAACTACCGCGACCAACGCCTCATCCCCTTCTCCCAGATTGGCCGCAAAATCTACGTCAACCAAGCCGATATTGACAATTTCCTCCTCCGACATCGCATTGGTAAGCATAGGTAATCTTAATTTTGAGGACTAACATGTTTAGCTCAATAACAATTGATTATGTTTTTCGGCATAACCGATTGTTTCCTCAAAAATTCTTTGTAACTTTGTACTTAGGAAAGTAACGTCTATCTGAAAATGACCAACTAAAAATAAAAGTAACCGGCTTGCCGCTTGGCTCTGCCAAGACATACGGCGAGAGCCGAAACCTTTGAGAACTCCCTTGTAGTCGTTACAGGCTTTGGTCGGCCTTCAGATGCTACATGGGTGTTTCTTATTTTTATTATGACACAAACTACAAGATATACAAGGAAAACTCGAATAAATAAGAAAGATAACAATATGGGGGCCGTTCCCATGCAGCTTAACTATATGGATTATATCCCTGAAAAAACTTTGCAACTCTATAAATGTCTTTGGCCAAACTTAGATACTTTAATAATGGATTAAGCCCGGTAAAAATTCAGTTTTATCTTATCTCTGTATATTTAAGATTATTATGAATATCAACAAAGGAACTGAATTGTCAGACAGGGAGATTGTTGATGGCATTCTCAGACATGACCCACAGATGATAGAATATTTCTTCTTCCTGAAGTGTTCTAAACTGTTTGTGTATCTCGTAAACTCAATTTTCAGTAATAGAGTTGAAAAGGAAGAATTGATCAATGAGTTATTCTTGTATATTGCTGATTCTGATTGGAAGAAGTTACGAGAGTTTAATTTTCAAAGTTCATTATTGACTTGGATAACAGTTGTAGCTACACGATTCTTTCTAAAAAAACGAGACCGACTGATAGAAAATGAGTCTTCGGAGGCTCTATTAAGAGAGGATGTGAAACTTTCACAGAGTTTGACCTCGGTTGATTCTATCAACATAAGGATGGCTATTGACATTATGCCCAACGAAAGATATAAATATGTCATACAGCAGTTGGATTTGCAAGATCTCCCACATGAAGATGTTGCAAAGATGTTGAACGTGTCGGTAGCAAATTTATATAATATTCATCGTAGAGCATTGGCTCAGTTGAAATGTATACTATTAACATGATAACGTAAGGGGTATGAAAAATTTAGTTAGTGAAAATATTATTGCCGGTCTTATAGATGGGACACTTACGCAATTAGAAAAATTGGCATGCAGTGATCTTGTTACTGATTCATTTAATAATGAAGTTATTGAAATTTCAAAGGATGCAAAGAATATGAGACATCATATAGAAAAATTTAGTCCTTTGAGGTTTTCAGAATGTGAACGATATTTGAATGAGATTAAGAGGCATGAATTGCCGAATAATCTTGGAGAAATTAAATCTAAGAATATATTTTGAATGCAAAAACTACTTACTTCAAATATTATTCCATCAAATCATCCGATAAAGGATTTACCTGAGAAATTGAAGATACGTTATCTGAAAGGTCTCGGGGAGGCTCTTTGCCTAATTGAACCCAATAGCCAAAAGGAACAAAAGGCAAAGTTTTGCTATGATGTTCTTTGCGAATCCTTCTTAGGGAACACATTAGAAGGCGGATGGGAAGTAACCAAAGATCTGCGTCATATTAAGAAGGCTCAAAACCTTTGCCGGTTTGGCTTAAAATTCTTTAGAATGTCTGACTGCTTCTGGTGGGACGTGTATCGTATAGCGTATCAATCGGAACTTCCCATTGAATCTTATGATAGCGAGTTTCAAAAAACTACAGGAATATTTACTACAAAATTCAGAGAAGCAGCCAAGAAACATTTCTTAGATGGCGGAAATGGCGAAGGACTTCATAAAACACTTGTGGCTCAATCGAAAGATGAGCTCAACTTTTGTCAGCGTCCATTAAAAAGGATATTAGTAGTTGGTACCGTAAGTGTAGGTAAGTCTACCGTGATTAATGCACTTGTTGGTAGAAAAGTAGCGCAAATGAGGACGGCTGCTTGTACTTCGCAGGTTTCAGAAATATTCAATAATCCATTTTGCGAACATCTATTATACATTGCTGATTGTAAGCAGATTAATTATTCTAAGAAATGGGATTGTAACTCAAATTTCGAGAAACAGTCGCTACGTTTCACCGGAAGTCTTGATTCGTATCCCATTGTTATTATGGATACGCCAGGTGTTGATAATGCTCTTGATGAATCTCATGGTCAGATAACAAGAGACACTATTTTAGGAGGAGAGTATGACATTCTAATTTGTGTAGTTAATGCTCCATACGTAGAAAGAACCGGTGAAAATGAGATGATTGAATACGTAATTCACAATTCCAAGAAAAAAATCATATTTATTTTCAATCAACTTGATAGATTTAGACCTTCTAATGACTCTATAGAAGAAAGCTTAGACTCTTTTAGGAATATTCTTAAGAGTAAGAATTCAGACGCCCAAGTCGTACCTCTTTCAGCAATCTCAGCCTTCTTACTAAAAAAAGAGAAAAATGGTCAGATTGATGAGTTTGATGAAATAGATTTGGAATACCATAAAAAGAAATTATTTTCCCCTTACTATGATATGGGTCTTTATGGCACCGGCCATGAGTCGGGGGAAAACGACTTTCTAGCAAAAAGTGGAATAATAAACTTAGAAAACATCATTGTATCCCAATGAAAAAGCTAAAGATTACATACAACCCTTTCAAATTAACTACTGACATTCTTGTGGATGGTACAGCTCCCAAACCTAATAGCCAGTTGCGCTTTAGAAAGCTGCGACTTCAAGAGTGGGCTGAAAAACTTCCAAAGATTCTGATAGACGAATTAAAAGAAAGAAAATACGAAATTACATTTGTCGGCACGACTAATGATTTCTCAGATTTACGTTCTATTTTAGATGAAAATTCTGAAATAAAATGTGAATTTACTCATATAGAGAAGCCTAGCATGACTCAGGTCGAAAAAGAAGTATTGTCTATTTTTGCGGATATAGAAAAAGGACCGAATAGTGGACCATTAAAAGGATTGAGTGATGATAAGGCAATCAAGAATGCTTTTGAAGATGCGAGAAATCAGGAGTTTGAGGTCAACGTGGTGGCAACAATGAGTTCTGGTAAATCGACTCTAATTAATGCACTTTTGGGTAAAGAAATAATGCCTGCGGCTCAAAAGGGCACCACGAGTAAAATCGTTAGAATTATACATACAAACCAACCAAACTATCACGCATTTGCATACGATTCTAGCGGAGAGCTGATAAAGGAAAATAAGAATATTTCTGGGGCTGAGATGAAAGAATGGAATAGAGACCAATCTATCTCATCTGTAGATTTGTATTGCCCAATTCCTTGCGTGAACAGTGTAGGTATGCGCTTAGTTATAATTGATACTCCGGGGCCTAACAACGCGCTAGACCCAAGACACCGTGAGGTTACGTTTGAAATGCTGAAAAGCTCTCCGAAGTCATTGGTTCTATTTGTTATAAACAAAAATCAATCCGGAGTCTCAGATGAAGCTTCCTTGATTAACCATGTCGCTGAAGTTATGGCTGAGGGCGGTAAATTATCTCGCGAAAGATTTATATTTGCCGTCAATCAAATGGATACATGTCGTCCTGGACAAGATGATATAGAAAAGGATTTGACTGATATTCAAAGCGCACTCGAAAAATTTGGAATTAATCAACCTAATATTTTTCCCGTAGCTGCGTTACCGACCTTACAAGCTAGATCAAATGATGAATTTCCTGAGGAACTTGATACATTCAAAAAACGTATTCAGCGTTTTCCTCCGATGAAATTGGAGCAATACTATCAGTTCAATCATCTTCCAATTACAGTGAAGAGGGATATTGAATTATGGTCTAAAGATAAGACTGTAGATGAGGCGATTCAAATTCATGCTGGAATTGTCTCAATTGAACAAGCGATTCGTCTATACGTTGAGAAATATGCGAGACCATTAAAAATCAAGGATCTTGTTCAGTCATTCCGTAATCGACTTACGTCACTTAATTCTTTCGCAGAACTTGAAAAACGCGTAAGAGAAAGTAAGGTCTTTAAGGAAGAATTGGATAAAGAGCTTTCTCGTGTCACAAAAGAATATCAGAATGGCAAACATGCAGAAGATTTAGCTAAAGAAATAAAAGAGAAAAATTTGGCAAAATCTGTAATGGAAGATGTCATGAAATATATTGGACAAGCCAATAATTCAATTCGCGCTATAAGAAGAAAGTATGGATCGGGGTCAGGATTATTGGCAAAAAGAGATGCCATTGCAAAGGTAAAACCGATTAAAGAGGCATGTTTAGATTCTCTTTCAAATCTGCAGGTAAAAGTCGCAGACGCACTTCAAGAAGGTCATCGAGAACTTTATGAAGCGATTGTGGAGGACTTTAAAAAGTCGTTAGACTCTTTATCCATTAAGATTGATGATATGGATTTTGATTTTCATCCTGTAGATGTTGTCGCAGAAGAAATCTCAGATCTTGAAAATATTGTCAATCAGAAAAGTATAAGGCGAGATGTAGGAAATAAGGAAAGAACCAAGCAGAATAAGAATAAAAAATGGTATAAGCCTTGGACTTGGTTTGATCCTTCAGAACTTCCTGATCCTGAAACAAGATTGGAGGATTTTGTCAATATGGAAGATGTGCTTGACGATTTCCTTACGCCATTGCAGGTGCAAATAGTAGAAGCCGAAAGATCTGTGAAAACTCACATCCAAAATGAGTCTAAAAGAATAAAAGATGATCTTATAGAAAAGATTACAGAGATTTCTAAACTCGTTACAGAAAGATATTCACAAATAACATCTCTTAATAGAGATAAGGATGAAACTGCTGACCAAATCAAGATTCAGGAAGAAAATCTTGAATGGTTGAAGTCGATAGCAGCCAGAGTTGATAACCTTATAGAATATTGACGAGCCATGACACAAAGATTTATTCAAGCTGTTAATGACAGAAAGCTTAATGCTGTTAGAATTGCATTGATTAATTCGTTAAATTCAAATCCAACAGGCGATGAATTTAATGAAATGTTGGAATATGCCAATGCACGTTTAGATGATTTATTCGAGGAAAACAAAGAGGCATATTACGATATTATCCCGGAAGATGAATGGAATGTAGATTTCATGGATAAAGTGGCTAATGACCTTGAAATGAATTTCTCTGTTGAAAAGTTAGCTTTTTATAAAGCGGTTATTGAAAAGGTAAGAGCAAACGATATCGTATCAATTCGGACTCGTAATGCGTCAAATCATGAACCGTTCTCGGATAATAGGCGCAATAGAGTCAAGAAGGTAGGGATAACTGTTGCTACTGGTGGAGCGGTATTGACGGTCGTAGGAATCTGCAAGGGAATTTCACTGTTAACTCTTATTGGAAGTGCAATTTTAATAGGAGGAGTAACTATTGCTATTAAATCTACAATAAGAAAATGAATACAATATACGATGACATGGATCCTGACCAGCAGTGGACCCGTGTTCCAAAGGGGCTGAGTACTGATACTCCCCAAGAGCATACTTCTTCATCTCCTATCAAGATGACGGATGAGAAAGCTGAGATGGAAAAGAAAGCTTCCGCTTACAAGGACGAACAAAAGCAAAGCATGGCTAATGCTTTGCAAGCGTCATCTAACGTAGGAGCTGAAATGGAAAGAGAAGCTATGGCTCACAGACTACAGCTTGAGGAAGAACAAAAGCAACATTTGGATAATGCTATGCAAGCATTATCTATGGTTGACGATATTGTTACTAAGGATTATGTGACAAGATTGTCCGATATGGATATTGTCCCTATAAACGAAGTTACGCCTGATGAACAGATAGCCCTATTCAAGGTGAATAAAATGGTATATGAAAAAGATGAGTATGCGACCGAAAAGTTTATCAATGCCTTAGGTGCAATGTGCTATGCCGATTGCTCTATTTTTCTTATACTCGATGGCCATAAGGATAAGACTGACTTTTATATAGGTGTTCAGAGTGATGATCATTTTCGTGGAAATGCTAGTATAGCAAAAACTTTTGAGAGCGCTCTATTAGGTCAGTTTCCGGGAATAGATTTAAAGGCATGCGATATTCCTGGTATAGAAGGTCAATTATCTGTAAAGGCTCAAATAATAAATAAGATGAATAGGGCTGTAAGCATTTCGTCTTGTTCTGTGGTACCTGCTTACAAGGACAATGATGGGAAGTATAATAACCAGACATTCGTTCAAGGAATTGAAAAACTTGCACTAGCAATGCAAGGGAAGGAATATACGGCTGTTATTTTAGCAACAAATATATCTGGCAATTCCTTATCTGTGATTAGAGACGGGTATGAACAATTGTATTCTCAGCTCTCCTCAATTGCAGGCCAACAGTTGGCTTATTCCACTAATGAATCATTAGCTAACGCAATAAATAGATCAAAAGGATTTACAGATTCTCTAGGAATCCAACATTCTATAAGTCACGCTCATACAGATTCAAAAAATTGGCAGCATTCTTATACAAAAGGTGAAACAGATAAGAGCGTATGGGCAAAAACAGGTAGTGTTATAGGTGGAGCTCTTACAGCTGTTTGCGGTATTGCAGTAGGTGCGGCTTTGATGGGAACTGGGATTGGTGTCCCGCTCGGAGTTGCTGTTGCAGGTGCCGGAGTCGGTGCAGGTATGTCCGCACTCGGAGCTGCCGGTAAAACAAAAAATAAAGGTGAAACGATTGCACCTAAAGATGAAAATGGAGGAGAGAGCAATACTGATACAGAAAATGATGACATTGTTGAAAATTATTCAGAAAATTTTTTGATGGGTGATGGCAAAACAGCAACAATTCAAAGCGGGAAAAATATAACCTTGACGTTCGAGAATAAGCACGTCCAAGAAATATTAAAAAGAATAGATACTCAGCTTGAGAGACTTTCCATAGCAGAAGGGACAGGCGTTTGGGCTTCTGGAGCTTATTTTCTATCCTATGATGATAGTAGTGTTGCGGAAACTGGAGCAACTATATTCCGGTCAATTTTGCAAGGTGAAAAGTCGGGTGTAGAAACTTCTGCAATCAACACATGGATAAATAACGATGGTGAGAATGATGAGGAACAATCAAGTAGTTTGGTTGACTCAAATAAAACTGAAGATGTTCAGAAGAATCTTGTTAAGACCGGGAAAATTATTTCGTCTTCTAAACAAATAGAGAGATTAACTAGGGCTCTAACCAATTTTGTGCATCCAACATTTATTTACGAAAATAAAAGTTTAGGAAAACAAGTAGAAGTAAATGCTGCGTGTCTTGTGAGTACTGCTGAACTGGCAATGCAAATGGGCTTACCTCGTAAATCTGTGCCCGGTTTCCCTGTCCTAGAGCATATTTCGCTGGGGAAAGAGATTGTAACCAATTCAGGTAAAGAAATCGAGCATGGTCTTACAATAGGTTGTATTTTTGACCAAGGAATAGAACATAAAGAAAATCCCGTTAGACTAGAAAAAAAGAGTTTAACTCAACATGTCTTTGTTACGGGTTCGACTGGATGTGGTAAAAGTGAAACCGTATATAAACTTTTATATGAAGCAAAAAGTAGGAATGTAAAATTCTTGATAATTGAACCGGCAAAAGGCGAATACAAGAATATATTCGGTAATGCGAATGTGTTCGGTTCCAATCCGGAAATAACCGATTTACTTCATATTAATCCTTTTAGTTTTCCAAAGGGAGTTCATGTTTTAGAGCATATTGACCGCCTGACAGAAATCTTCAATGTATGTTGGCCGATGTATGCCGCCATGCCGGCAGTATTAAAGAAAGCGATAATCCAATCTTACGAGAAAGCTGGCTGGAACCTTGTAAAGAATAAGAATAAATATGGTAAAATTTTCCCAACTTTCAATGATTTACTTTTTGAGTTGGAAAATGTCATTAAGGATTCTGCATATTCTGAGGAGGTTAAAGGTAACTATGTAGGCTCGCTTGTAACTAGAATAGAATCTCTTACGAACGGACTCAATGGGGCTATCTTCGGTGGCGAAGAGATCCCGGATTCAGTCTTATTTGATGAAGATACTATTATCGATCTTAGTCGTATAGGAGCACAGGAAACAAAGGCTCTTTTAATGGGCATCATTGTCATGCGACTTAATGAATATCGTATGGTAAACGCTACTGAGGCAAATCAGGGTCTTAAGCATTTAACTGTTCTTGAAGAAGCACACAATCTTCTTAAACGAACATCTACAGAGCAATCTCAGGAAGGAAGTAATTTGGCGGGAAAAGCTGTCGAAATGATTACAAATTCTATCGCTGAAATGCGAACTTATGGCGAAGGATTTGTAATTGTAGATCAATCTCCAACGAGTGTCGATCCCGCTGCAATTAAAAATACCAATACCAAGTTTATAATGAGACTGCCAGATGGCGATGATAGAAGAGTCGCAGGAAAGTCTGCCGGTCTTAAAGACTCTCAGTTAGACGAGATAGCTAAATTGCCAAATGGTGTTGCCGTAACCTATCAGAATGACTGGGAAGAGCCGGTTTTGTGTAAAGTATCGATGCGAGACGTAAACCAAGCGAAAAAATACTCTTATAAGTATGAAGACAATGAGGACTTTGGATCTGATTATCTTGCTGAAGTAATTAAGTTCTTAATTCATGGCAAGGTGTCTGGTAAAGTCGATTTCAATAGAACGAAAATATTGAAAGCAACAGAAACATCTCTGCTTACAACGGGTCAAAAAATACGTTTGTTAGAACTTATAGATGAGTTTGTACGAACTGGTTGTCTTGAAATTTGGTCAAAGGACAGATTTGGAGAGTTAGCAAGTTTACTGACAAACATTCTTGGGATTCGTGATGAAGTCACGAGAATTGCTGACGGGTCAAAAAGTTTTGAAGATTTTGACTCTAAATTAGAGGCAAAAGTCGTCGAAACATTAGGTGAACTACCTAATCCTGAGAACATTTTTATTCGTCAGGCATTATTGAAAGCATGTTCACTTGGTAACGAGAATATGGAAATAATTTACCGGAAGTGGCATGATTGTTTAGAGGCAAAACTTGTTCAATCTCAAGCGTAATGAATAATTTTATAAGCTCAAGAGCATTTGAAGTAAAGCCCAATGAAATATCTACTTCTCGATATTGGCTAAAACCAACTATTGAGAAAGTAGAACCATTGGCGGAACGGAATTTTGGCATATCAAAATGTGTCGAGGCCGCCCGTGAATTATTCCCTCAAGATGTTATTTATAATTGGATAGAATGTCCCAAAGAGACGAGGATAAAACTAGCGGAGGATTTTTCATTCTATGTAGCCGATGCTTTTGAATTAGATAATTTCAAGGGTTTGTATATCGAAGACACTGGATTTGGATGTGCCGGATATAATAATGGCGATGGAAAAATTCATGTCAGTGAAATGTTAGTCAATGACAAGAATGAAACGCCATTTGAATTGATAGATACTATTGTGCATGAAATGCGTCATCAGTATCAGTCTGAATGTATGTGTGGTCTCCATCCTATAGACAATAGTGTTCTTAAAGAATGGCTCGCTGCAGATAATCTGTATACGAATGATAGTCCTTATGCTTTAGATCCATGGGGCTATAAATATAATGCGTTGGAACTTGATGCTAGATACGCAGGAGAAACAGTCATCAGGGAATTTACAAAGGATTATCGAGCTTAAGAAGTATGGAAAATTCAAATTTAACAGCTTTAGTAAGGATGAGCCTCGCTGAGTTAGGTTATCCTGACACAGCACAAACAGATGCTACTGTTGGACGTTTATGCTCTCTTAGAGAGGAAAGTCATAAGTTGCTTATGGAATGGCTAAGAAACGAAGTTCCAGTGACATTTAGTCCTATTCAAGGTATTGACTCTACATTCTTGAGAGAAATCTTAGGTATGAAAGAGCCTGCTATCATAATTGCTCACCAAATGTTATTGGATGAGCCAGTTGAGAACGCAAAGTACTTTCGCCAATTAGCAATAACAAAAAGATAAATATTTCTATATGATAGAAAGACAATTAATAAACCCCCAATCAGAGCTTGGAAAGGTATCTAGACCTGAAGCCTTAAGTCATGAAGTTGGCAAGCCTGATAAAAACGAATCGTTGGGTAGTAAAGATTTAGATAATAGTAAGTCTCAGCCTTGGTGGAAGGAAGAAGGCGAATCTTCTCAAAAATTAGATGGAGAATCAGAACATCCAATTAAAGATTATGATGAACCGCTATCTGATCTCGTCAATGAAGATTCAGAAAGGATAGACGCGCCTTTGGATTCTGCTGTGGAAAACGGCTCAGAATCAAATAATCTTGACCAAACATCGGCAGCTAATGAAACTGGAGAACAGGAAAGCGTTGCCGATGAGATTGGGAAGGCAGGTGGACGCTATCAAGATTTAAAGAACGAAGGTTATGGGTGGAATACTAAGCCACCAACCGAAGTGCATCATATGCCGGCTGACTCAAGCTCAAATCTAGAACGTTGTGATGGTCCAGCAATAGTCATGGACTATGAAGATCATCGTGAGACTGCGAGCTGTGGTAATTCTCGTGAAGCTCAAGAATATAGGGCAAAACAAAAAGAACTTATTGAACAAGGTAAGTTCCGGGAAGCATTTCAAATGGATGTAGATGACTTGCGTGAAAAATTCGGTAACAAGTACGATGACGCCATAGCAAATGCAGAAAAATATCTTGATAAATTAGAAGCAGAAAATAAAATATAATGGAATCAATGAATTTTATCCCATATACAAGCGTGGGTGCCATTAAGTTTGGCGAAAGCCGTAGCAATGTAAGATTTGTTATGGGTGCTTATAAAGAATACAAGAAAAATAAGTTCAGCTCAAATACCCTTGACGATTTTGGTGGCTGCCAGGTCTTTTATACTAAGGATAACACAGTTGAGGCTGTGGAGGTGTACCGAAATGTAGAACTCCTCTATAAAGGTGAAAACTTGTTCAATATGAATAAGGAAGAGCTGATTTCAATATTTAATGATCCTCAGCGCAAGGAGGATGAGTATGGTATAACATTTCCAACAGTAGGAGTGTCAATAACACTCGTAGATGGACTGCCAGACTCTATTCTTATGTACCAAAGAGGATATATGTAATGAATATCATCGACGGAGAAGAACTAAGAATGGTTTGCCAGGATTGTGGAAAGCAATTTAAACATATCATCGGATATGGACCCACCTGTCCAACACCTTGGCTTCGAGATAAGATGCTAAAAGAGTATCCTCCTATATGTCCTAATTGCAGTTCCAAAAAAAGTAAGCGGTTAAGCATTATAGGTAATATTCTCGATCGTTTGGTAAGAAAATAAAATGCCGGTAGTTAGCAAACAGCTAAATGACTAACATGTGTATTTTTGGCACAAGTTAAAAATGTTAGAGATGCACATGAGTCCATGACTATAATTGTTGCAAAATATGAAACAACAGAAGAGTGGAGGAGGGATTGCTTTCTAATGCCGTCTGTGCTTATCGGCTGGCAAAGGTCGAGCCAGAAATTGAGCGTTTGCCAGTAATTTGCCAGTTGAATAAAAGGAAAGCGAGATAACCATTGAAGTTTCAATGAGTTATCTCGCTTTATCTGTGCCCAGAACAGGCATAAAGCCCTAAAATCATAGGAAAATAAGGGAAATAAACATATCAATAAATCAAGTAGTTACCGATATGATTATTTCCTTTGATTGCAAAAATAAGCCGATGTTATGTAATTTTTGGCTACCCTTTGGCTACCCGAGTGAAAATATTTTATTATCTTTGCAAAGTAAAAGAAACAAAGGGAAACAACAATGGCACTCAAAAAGAATTACCGAGCAGATAACACCTATATGATTAGCACCGACAGCACCGACAACCCCAAGTTGGGGGCAAAGGTGTTGAGCGATGGGCGCGAGAGCCTGTTTTTAGATTTCAACTATGGTTATTCTATGCAGATTAGCAAGACAACCGGGAAAGAGTATGCAAAGAAAGACAGACAAAGGGAGTATCTTAAATTGTATCTTTGGCAAGCCCCGAGATCCACACAGGAGCGACAGCAGAACAAAGAAACATTGGAGATTGCCAAAAAGATAAGATTTGAGCGAGGACAGCAATTGTTAGAGAGTGCCGAGGGCTACCGACTGAAAAAAGAGAAAGATATAAATTTCCTTGATTGGATGGAGGCTTATTATGATTCATATACCAAAGGGGATAAGAGGCATATCAAGAGGGCGAGAACCTGTTTTATTGATTTCCTAACCTCAACCCCCGAGTTTGCCAAATACACCAAGAGGATCAAGCCCGAGCAGATAGCCAAGCCAATGATTGTTGCATTTACCGAGTACCTACAAAATAGGTTTGTGGGCGAGGGGGCGCACACGCTTTATGCACGTTTCAAGAAAATAATAAAATCGGCTGTTGAGGCTGATGTTATGAGAAAGAACCCCTGTAATGGTGTAATCATTAAGATTGACAATGGCACGTTGAAAAAAGATGTGTTAAGCGTTGAGGAGGTTGGAAAGATGATAGCAACACATTACACAGGCGAGAACCCCGATATTAGGAGGGCTTTTATATTTTCCTGTTATTGTGGTTTGAGGTGGTGTGATGTTAAGGATCTGACATTTGCCAATGTGGATTACTCTAACAGGCTTTTGAGGTTTGAGCAAGCCAAGACCAAAGGACACAGCACGGCAAGCGGTGTTGTTATCCCCCTTAATGATGGATTATTGAAATTGATCGGTGAGCCGGATAATGAAAAGGGCAAAGATTCCCTGATATTTCCTTTGCCGAGCCACACGATGTGTTTAAAAGCGTTGAGGCATTGGGTGAGCCGTGCCGGGATTGATAAACATATAACGTGGCATTGTGCCCAGCATTCATTTGCTGTTAATATCCTCAACAATGGGGCAAATATTAAGACCGTTGCAAGCCTGTTAGGGCATAGCGGTTTGAAACATACCGAGAAATATACAAGAGCCGTTGACAGCCTCAAACAGGAGGCAATTAACAGCCTACCCGAGTTAGCAATTTAAACCTCCACAGGATATGAAAAAGGATGAGGCATTAGAAACAGCGGTGTTATTTAGAACCCTGTATGAAACATTGAAAGGTTGTGCCGAGGGTAAGGATGAGAGATATGAGGATTTCAAATATATCCCCCTCAATATCCCTTTTGCCCCGAGCGTGGAGCAGATTAAGGGATTGGCAAGTTATATATTGGAGAATGAGGATAGGAGGTTATATGAAAGCACCTTTGGAATAATAGATATTGATTTCCTTAACTCTATTTATTGGAAATTGGATGAGGCACAATGGGGATGGGATGGAGAGGTTAAATATAATCTATCAATCGGCAATAAAAGCGAGGTGAGGAGGTTGATTGAAAAGGATGATGAGTTTTTATTCATTGTTGAGGTTTATGATCTATGGGGAGAGATGGGAGCAATATTGAGAGAAGCGAGATTATTACAGCCGATCTTTAAAAATATAATACCTCAACCCGATACCTCAACCCCGGTTATTACTGAAATGGTAATTGATACCTCCACAGGATTAGCCCCCGAGTGGTGGGGGAAATACCCCGAGTTAGACACAACCGAGGCAAGATTATACGTTAGCCGGGCAATAGAGAGAGGACTTATACAACAGACCTCCACAGGGTTTGAATGGATTCCAATAATGGGGAGGGGAGGTAAAGCCCAATTAGGTTATTTTTTGAGTAAGGTTTACCAACAACCCCGACCAATAGCCACACTTGAAAAGTTGTTTGATGTTAAGAAACTTTCAACCTATTTGGGGAATGCTGATTATGAGGCTAAGAGAGCCGATGTGAAAAGATGGAGAACCGAGATTGATAAGATCTTTATTGATTGATTAAGCCCCCGATTGTGGGGCTTTTTTATTGGGCTGAAATTAGACTAATTTTAGCCTATTTTGATAGATTCCTTTGGGTTGTAATTTTGCCAATGTTTTCAGAAAACACCAAATAACAGGCAAAGGATTGTCAGACGTGCCAAGCCCCGAGCCTATTGTTTAACCCTTAATTCCACAAGATAAACAATGGGAAAAGAGGAATTGCAAAAGATTACTGATTCAGTAATTGATAAGACCCTGTTTTGTACCAAAGAGGTACTGACAGCCGAGGAAACAGCCCGATATATGGGGATTTCCAAAAGTTACCTGTATAAACTTACAATGAGGGGCGAGATCCCCCATTACAAGCCGATGGGGAAAATGGTATATTTCAACCGGGCTGAAGTTGAGGCGTGGTTACAGCAAAACAGATGTGCCACAGCGACCGAGATAAGCGACCGAGCAAATAAGATTCTGATGGAGAAAGGAGGTAAGCGATGAGATTAACCGATTACTACAAGATGGCTAAATTGCCGACCTGTAAAAGTAAGCTGAGAATGGATTGCACAGCCTCCACAGGCGGTTATGAACCCTTTGAGGCATTGGCACAACGTGGGAGGGATAAGCGGTTTAAATTTTACTATGGAACGACCCCCGAGCAGTTTAAAGCCGAGGCACAGAGAAAAGGAGGAATGGCAATAACCGACACTAAGAACCTATCAACCGTTTACACCCCCGACCTTGAAAACCCCCTGTTTGGGTTTGGGGATATGGTAGGCACTAATGACGCTTTGTTATTCCTGTTTGCCGAGGATTACAAGAGCGTGGAGGTGTTTGTTGCCCGAGGACTGAAAAACCACAAGACAGGGCTTTTCAACCTGTTTGTAGATGGTGAATTGGATGAGGAGATTGAGGCGTTAAGAAAGAGAGCCACCCCGACCAATGCACCGGGTTAAAAGTTTACAAAGTGAACAATCCCTCACGCGCACGCGCACACACGCGATAGTAAGCCGTTTGAAATTCCTGTTTCAGTAATCCAATGATGTTAGACACGGTTAATTTCAGTATAAGCCAAGCCGAGGTAAGAGATGATGTGGATTTCCTTGATGAGATTTCACAACACCTCAACCCCGACACTATAAGCCTCCACAATTACAGGGGTGAGGAGGTAATAACAGGCTCACTTGATAACTTGAAAGTATCGGTTAGCAGATGGCAGTTAAGGGTTGGGGATGGCTCACTATGCAAGTATGTTTTTGGTGATAATTTCCACACTATGGGGAGAGCCGACATTAAGAGGGCTGTTGAAAAGGTTTCTGATTCCTTACATTTGGATATAAGCCAAGCCGAGGTTAAGCGGTTGGATATAGCCGAGAACCTATGTGTTAGACAGCCTCCACAGGTTTATTTCAATCATTTGGGAATATTGAATTATTACAACCGATTGCCTCAACCCAATAGTTTGTATTACTCCAAGACAGGAAAGCAGATAATCTTTTATGATAAGATCCAAGAGCAGAAAGAAAAGGGTGAGCCGATACCCGAGTTATACCAATCCTCCAATGTGTTGAGGTATGAGCAAAGATATATCGGGAGATTGGGGGCTGTTTTCAAGATGGAGGCGGTAAGAGTCTTAACCCTGTATGATGAGAGATTCTATATTGAATTGCTCAACAGGTGGAGGGATGATTACCGGGCAATAAGGAAGATCAATGACATAACACCAAATTTTCAGTTTATGAAAACCAAGCGAGATTTTGACCTGTTGGGGCGGTTGGCATACATTGAGCAGATGGGCGGTGAGGTTGCTATGATGGAGCAGATAGCCGAGGCTGTAATAAGCAAATTTAAAACCACCAAATTTTGGTAAAATTCAATCACCAGTTAA
>CAMWUJ010000059.1 GCA_947177405.1 uncultured Porphyromonadaceae bacterium
CGAACTCTCACAAACGGAACCAGAATCCGGTGTGCTACCATTACACCACAAGGCATTATTTTATTCTCATGAGGTCTCTTCCTCATTTGACAATGCAAAATTACATTTTTTTTTTTATTCTACCAAATGTTTCAGCAAAAATATTGGTTATTTTTTATTTTTTCAACATGCCTTTAATCATATTTTTTATATCATCTATTATTTCCAACCACTTTTAGTCATCACTCATAACAATATAAAAGATCAATATACCACTCTCCTGTTATTTTATTCTTCCCGCCTTAATGATAACCCAAGCAAATTGCTCGCATAGCGGTAAATGCAAAAGGCAGATACGTTTCCATATCTGCCTTTTTACAAACAATTAAAAGAATTAATTCTTAACTTATTATTTTACAAATACTAAAATAATAAAGGTTAAACTAAATCTTTAATAATTATTTTGTAATTATTCTGCGAGCACCTACATAACGAGGAACATAATAACCCTCAAAATCACTGATTTTCACACCACGGATGCTTGCATGAATAAATTTGAATTTACCAGTCTTATTGTCAGCGCTAACCACGATACCAACGTGTCCAACGTTCTTACCGCTCTTGGGACTTGTAAAGAATACAAGATCACCTTTCTGAAGATCATTTCTTTCAACTCTTTCGCCCTGAGTATATTGATGTCTTGAACCCGGGCTGATATTATATCCGAATTGCTTATAAACATAGCTTGAGAATCCAGAGCAGTCGAAAGTCTTAGGTCCTCTTGTACCATGCACATAGGGCTTACCAATATGCTTGTTTGCCTCTGTAAGGAGGTCGTTGATAAGCTGGGCAGATTCAGGAGAAAGATAGGAAGCAGAAGCTGCTTCTCTTTTTGCAACCTCGTCCTGAAGCATATCAGAAATAACAGTCTTATCCAGTTTAGAATTTACATTAGCCAATTGCTGCTGGTGAAGCTGCTGATGAGCTGAAAGAGTTTTCTGAGAGGTCTGGGCTGTAGCCAACAAGCTACATGAAGCCACAAATAAGGCTGAAATTATAGTTCTGAATTTCATTGTTGTTGTTATTTTTTAAGCCTCCATCACGGGGGACTATTGTTGTTGTTGTTTTGTTTTCGCTTGCAAAGTTAGAAAATAGTTTAAGGTTATGCAAATTATTTAGGCTTATTATCAATATTTTAAAATTCTTTTAGAAATGGCACATAATCATTTTATCTGTGCAAAAGTTATAGTGAATTTTAAGTTTTCAAGTAAGATTATCACTATAACGTAAACTAATTATGATTTATTCGGTAAAAAATTTGTTTGATAAAAAAATATATCATATCTTTACATTAAATTATAAAAAACAATTTTTCATTACATTCTCCCCGGCCATTAGAAATTATCTCAAAACTCTTATAGCTTCAGGGAAACACAGTACTTACATACTGTAAAGAAATGGTTTTGATAAAATATGCTTAACTATTAAACCAGTAAATTATAGAATAAATAAATATTTTCATTATAATTTATTCTTAATTTATAATTTGTACTAACAGAAATTTATACAGTTTCTTTAAAACTACTTAACTCCTTTATAATTTAGACATGAAAAAATTGTTGTTTTTTCTCCCGGGGATGATTCTTCCCGTCTTGCCAGGATTGGCAAAAGACCGTATTACGGTAAATCCTGATGCGGTAAATACAGAGACCATCATGCATGTGTGGAGCTGGAATTTTCCGGAAATTACAAAAAATATGAAAAACATTGCAGATGCCGGTTTCACAATGATCCAGACCTCCCCTGTTCAGGCATGCTATGCCCCTGAGGGAAGTGGAAAGAAGATTTTCGATGAAAAAGTAAAGGATGGTAATTGGTATTACTATTATCAGCCTACTGCCTGGACTGTTGGAAATAATATCCTGGGGACTAAAGCGGAGATGCAGGAAATGCTCGACGAAGCAGCGAAATATAATCTTAAGGTGATTGTCGATGTTCTTCCAAACCATACTGCATTTGATACTGATGCCGTTTCGGACGACTTTTATAAAGCGGTTGGTGGCCGTGAAAAAATGTATCACACTAATGGACTGACCCCCATCGCAGATTATAATAATCGTATGGAGTGTACACTCATGGGGTGTGGCGGATTGCCTGATGTAAATACAGAAAACCCTGCTTTCCAGAAATATTACATGAATTTTGTGAATGAACTTCTGAAAATGGGCGTAAGAGGATTTAGATATGATACAGCAAAACATATTGGTGTACATTCAGATCCGGTAGATGCCGCGGCAGGGGTAAAGGAAAATGATTTCTGGGATGTAGCCACAGGACGCAAAAGTGTTGAAGGAGTGAAATTAGCACTTCCATACGAAGATCTCTTCGTATATGGAGAGGTGTTGCAGGACCAGAATGTGCCGGAAAAAGAGTATGCAGACTATATGGGACAGACAGCATCAAGCTACGGCTATGTATTGAGAGAAGCTTTGGAAAAAGAAAATGCCAATGGTCTGGATCTCTCCAACTGGAGACATCTTGCTGCTCCAGAATTCCTTGTAAGTTGGGTTGAGAGCCATGACACATATTGCAACCATCATGAATCAGCCCACCTCACAGATGATCAGATCCGCACAGGATGGGTATGGCTTGCCGCAAGACAGAATGCCACTCCCCTCTTCTTCAGCAGACCCGCAGGAAGCTCTCGTGATAATTATTATGGCAACAATGTGCTTGGAGCTCGTGGCAACGATGAGTTCATGCACCCGGAAGTAGTAGCGGCAAATAAATTCCGTACAGCTATGTCCGGAGAAAAAGAAAATCTTCAGTTCTCTCCTAATGGAGCTGTACTCCTTGTAAATCGTGGTAAAAAAGGGGCCGCTGTCATAAACATAAGCAAATCAGCTAATTTTGTTGATCTTCCAACGGGGTTACCTGACGGTACATACAAAGACACAGTCTATAAAAAAGAATTCAAGGTAAAGAAGGGCATATTAAAAGGGATTGTTGCTCCACATCGTACATATATTCTTCAGAAATAACGCAAACAATTCATATATTAGATTTGTTAAAGAGGTGAGAAGTCAAAGCTTCTCGCCTTTTTATTTTGTTGTTTAGTTGTTGGCACGGTTTTTGATAATATTAAATTGAACACTAATTCAGGAATACTATGATAGTGTTCCGATTTTAGATGTAATAAAGATAGAAATTATTTAAAAAAGTTTATAAGCAATGAATATAAGACCTTTATCGGATCGCGTTCTTATTGAGCCGACCGCTGCTGAAGAAGTGACATTAGGAGGAATCATAATTCCGGATTCTGCAAAAGAGAAACCCTTGAAAGGGAAAGTCGTTGCAGTAGGACAAGGCACCAAAGATGAAGAAATGATCTTAAAAACTGGTGATATCGTGCTATATGGCAAATACTCAGGCACAGAGATCGAGTTTGAAGGTATCAAATATCTTATGATGCGTCAAAGCGATGTACTCGCAATTGTAGAAGGTTGAAAAAATTTTTAAATGTAAAGTAAAAAGGAGAAAACTCCTATTTCAATATGGCAAAAGAAATAAAATTCAATATTAAGGCAAGAGAAGAGTTAAAAAATGGTGTTGACGCTTTAGCCAATGCCGTAAAAGTAACACTTGGTCCCAAAGGCCGCAATGTTATCATTGAGAAAAAGTTCGGAGCACCCCATATCACAAAGGATGGTGTTTCGGTTGCTCGAGAGGTAGAATTGGAAGATCCCTTCCAGAATATGGGAGCCCAGCTTGTGAAAGAGGTTGCTTCCAAAACGGGTGATCAGGCCGGCGATGGCACTACAACTGCTACAGTATTGGCTCAGGCAATTGTAAATGTTGGGTTGAAGAATGTGGCTGCCGGTGCAAATCCTATGGATTTGAAACGTGGTATCGACAAGGCTGTTTCAAAAGTTGTAGAAGGAATAAAGGCGCAGGCTCAGGAAGTTGATGATGACATAAGCAAGATTGAGAATGTAGCTCGTGTTTCTGCCAACAATGATGAGCAGATTGGTAAACTCATAGCTGAAGCTATGGAGAAAGTGAAGAAAGAGGGTGTTATAACTGTAGAAGAGGCCAAGGGTACAGAAACAACTGTTGAAGTTGTGGAAGGTATGCAGTTTGACAGAGGTTACATATCCCCCTATTTTGTCACTAACAGTGAGAAAATGGAATGTGAAATGGATTCACCTTATATACTGATGTATGATAAGAAAATATCCAATCTTAAGGATATGCTTCCTATTCTTGAGGCTGTGGCACAATCGGGTCGTCCTCTTCTTATCATTGCAGAGGATGTTGATAATGAAGCGCTTGCTACTTTAGTGGTTAACCGTCTTCGTGGATCCTTAAAGATTTGTGCAGTAAAGGCACCCGGTTTCGGAGATAGGAGAAAGGAAATGCTTGAGGATATAGCTATTCTCACAGGGGGTGTTGTGATAAGTGAAATAAAGGGAATGCAACTTGCCCAGGCCACTGTTAATGATCTTGGAACCGCTGAAAAGGTAACCGTAAATAAAGACAACACAATTATAGTAAACGGTGCCGGTTCAAAAGAAGCCATCAATGCTCGTATATCACAGATCAAGTCTCAGATAGAGACCACTACCTCCAACTATGATAAGGAGAAGCTCCATGAACGACTTGCCAAACTCGCAGGTGGTGTAGCAGTCCTTTACATTGGAGCTCCATCTGAAGTGGAGATGAAAGAGAAGAAAGATCGTGTTGATGATGCTCTCTCCGCCACTCGCGCTGCAATTGCTGAGGGTATTGTTCCCGGAGGTGGAGTTGCATATATTCGTTGTCTGCCGGCTTTGGATGAGCTTAAAGGCGACAATGACGATGAGAACACCGGAATTGCTATAATTCGCCGCGCAATTGAAGAGCCTATGCGTCAGATTGTAGAAAACGCCGGTGTTGAAGGTGCAGTTATCCTTCAGAAAGTTAAAGAAGGAACCGGAGACTTTGGTTATAACGCGAGGACTGATACTTATGAGAACTTCTTTGCAACGGGTGTGATTGATCCTGCTAAAGTTACTCGTGTAGCTTTGGAGAATGCTGCGAGTATCGCCGGAATGTTCCTCACCACAGAGTGTGTAATAGCAGAGAAAAAAGAAGAAACTCCCGCAGCTCCAATGGGTGCACCCGGTATGGGAGGTATGGGCGGCATGATGTAATTGCCTCAATGATATTTTAATAATAAAGACGCAGAAGAGTTTTCTCTTCTGCGTTTTTTTCATTAACTTTGTTATTATGATTTCAATAAATAACCTTTGCGTTGATTTTTCTGCTCATCCCCTATTTTCTGATGTCAGCATTGTGATAAACAAGAATGATAAAATTGCCTTGGTTGGAAAGAATGGAGCTGGAAAATCCACTTTGTTAAAAATTCTCGCAGGATTACAGGAGCCCACATCCGGCATGGTTTCCATTCCGAATGGATTAACAATCGGATACCTTCCTCAACAAATGGAAGTATCGGATGATACAACTTTGTTGGAGGAGACAAAGAAAGCTTTCAACAAATTGTCAGAACTTAAACAAAAACTTGAAAGTTATAATTTAGAGCTTTGTGAAAGAACAGATTATGAATCTGAAGAATATTCTTCTCTTATCGATAAGATAGAAGATCTCAATAATCGGATAACCATGGATGGAGGCGACAACATGGATGCTGAAATTGAGAGAACTCTAACGGGACTCGGTTTCAAAAGGACAGATTTTAATCGTTCCACAAGTGAATTTTCCGGAGGATGGAGGATGAGGATAGAGCTTGCAAAGATTCTTTTGCAGCATCCCGATGTGCTTCTTCTTGATGAACCCACCAATCATCTCGATATTGAATCAATCCAATGGCTTGAACGATTCATGCAGAAGAAAGCAAAAGCAGTAGTTCTTGTGAGCCATGACCGTGCATTTCTTGATAATGTCACTTCTCGCACTATTGAGATATCATGTGGGAAAGCATATGATTATAAGGTTAACTATTCTCGTTTTGTGGAATTAAGACAAGAAAGAGTGGAACAGCAAAGAAGAGCTTATGAAAACCAGCAGAAGCAAATTGCTGAAATCAAGGATTTCATTGAACGATTCCGCTATCAAGCCACAAAAGCGATACAGGTTCAAAGCAGAATTAAACAATTGGAAAAAATTGTTCCAATAGAGGTGGATGAAGTTGACAACTCGCGATTACGATTAAAATTCCCTCCGGCAGAACGTTCGGGAGATTATCCTGTAATAAGTGAGAATCTATCTAAGTCCTACGATGAGTTGGAGGTTCTTTCGGGAGTGGATTTCACTCTAAAAAGAGGTGAGAAAGTTGCCTTTGTCGGAAAGAATGGAGAAGGAAAATCAACCTTTGTGAAATGTATAATGAATCAGATTCCCTATGAAGGATCGCTAAAGATAGGACACAACGTCAAAATAGGATATTTTGCTCAGAATCAGGCTCAACTTCTTGATGGTTCACTCACAGTTTTCGACACGATAGACAGAGTTGCCACCGGTGACATCAGAACAAAGATTCGGGATATATTGGGTGCATTCATGTTTGGGGGAGAGGATGTGGATAAAAAAGTTAGCGTTTTATCCGGAGGCGAGAAAACACGTTTGGCTATGATTAAATTACTTCTTGAGCCTGTCAATCTCCTTATTCTTGATGAGCCTACCAATCATCTTGATATGCGTACCAAGGATATTCTTAAGAATGCCATTAAGGAATTTGATGGAACAGTAATTGTGGTGAGTCATGATAGAAATTTTCTTGATGGTCTTGTCGATAAAACTTATGAATTCAGTAATGGCAAAGTGAGAGAAAATATCGGAGGTATATATGAATTCCTTAAGTCAAAAGAAAAGGAAACACTTGAAACGGTTGTATCTCCGACCTCATATTCTTCAGTAAACCCGGCTGATACCTCTGTATCTAATTCCAAGAAGAACTCCTACGCAGAGCAAAAAGAAATATCAAAGAAAAGAAGCAGACTTGAAAAGGAAGTAAAAAAAGCAGAAAAAGAAATAGAAGATTATGAGAATAGGATGAAAGAAGTGGAATCAAAACTGTCACGAGGAGAGGCGACAACAGAAATTCTTGAAGAATATAATCATATAAAGCTCCTTCTTGACGAGACAATGACACGTTGGGAAATTTCTCAAATCGAACTTGAATCACTCTAAATTCAAAAGTTATGCAAAAATACGGTATAGATAAAGATAATCTTGACACAACATATAAACCCGGAGATGATTTCTACATGTTTGCATGTGGAGGATGGAAAAAAAGAAATCCCTTGAAAGGAGAATTCGCAAGATTCGGCACATTTGATCTTCTTAGGGAAAATGCAAGAAAGCAACTTAAAGATTTAATTCTAAATCTCTCTTCCCATCCGGATGCAAATGTGAAAGGAAGCATTGCACAAAAAGTGAGTGATCTATACTCAATGGGTATGGATATAGAACGCATAAATCGCGAGGGGGTATCCCCTATCATTCCGATGCTACAAAAGATTGAGGAATATGACAGGTCAGAATTTCCCACTATCTTGTCATGGATGCATGACGGGATATCCTCATCTTTTTTCAGCACAGGAGTGGGACCGGATGCCAAAGACTCCGATATGAACATTATGCATATTGGAGAAGCCGGTCTTGGTCTTGGAGATCGGGATTACTATCTTGAAAAGAATCAAAGAAATGAAGAGGTGCAGGAAGCTTATAGGAAATATATATTCCGTATTCTTGAATTGACCGGATATTCTGACTCAGAAAAATCAAGAATATGGGATACTCTCATAAAATTTGAAACTCAATTAGCTCATCATAAGATGAGTAGAGAGGAACGACGCAATCCGTTGGCACGTTATAACATTATGTTGATGGATGATATACGCAAAAGATATTCAAACATTCCCTGGGATATTTACTTTAGGGGACTCGGCGTATCTAATCTTAAGAAAGCCAATGTAATCTCACCATTATATCTTGATTACATTAATGAATTTCTTCCCAAACTCTCAGAAAGAGAAATTAAAGATCTGCTTATTATAGATATTATAACATCAGCCGGAGAATCCATCGGAGAGGAATTCTATAAGGCAGCTTTTGAATTTAATAAAGTTATGTCGGGTGTTGAGGAGGAGGAACCAAGATGGAAGAGAGCCATGGGTGTAGCCACCTCTATGTTTGGGGAAGCAGTCGGACAGCTTTATGTGGAGAAATATTTTCCCAAAGAGAATAAAGATTATATGTTAGCCCTGGTGGAAAACTTAAGGAAGTCACTGGGATCTCATATCAGAGAGCTTGGATGGATGTCGGACAAAACAAAAGAGAAGGCTCTTGAGAAATTGGAGTCATTCAAAGTTAAAGTAGGATATCCTGATAAATGGAAAGATTATTCTGAAATAGAAATCGATCCTAAGAAGAGTTTTCAGGAGAATCTTTTAACTGCGTCCAGATGGTTTACCCGGGATAATTACAAAAAACTTGGGAAACCAGTTGATAAGGAAGAATGGCATATGTATCCACAAACTGTAAATGCCTATTACAATCCTACCTCCAATGAAGTATGCTTTCCTGCAGGTATCCTGCAGCCTCCCTATTTTGATGTTAATGCGGATGATGCCCTTAATTATGGGGGAATAGGCGTAGTGATTGGTCATGAGATGACCCATGGATTCGATGACTCAGGCCGACATTTTGACAAAAATGGCAATTTAAATGAATGGTGGGAAGAATCTGACAGTGAAAATTTCAACTCTTTAGCTGATAGACTTGTTGCCCAGTTTGATGAAGTAGAAGTAGCACCGGGCGTCCATGCCAACGGTCGATTCACTTTAGGAGAGAACATTGCAGATCAGGGAGGTTTGAGGATAGCCTTGACCGCCTACCTTAACTCATTAATGGGAAAGGATCTTCCCGAAATAGATGGCTTTTCCGCGCTTCAAAGATTTTATCTTTCTTATGCCAATGTATGGGCTGATAATATCCGGGATGAAGAAATACTCGACCGAACCAAGTCGGACCCTCACTCTCTTGGCAGAAATAGAGTGAATGTTACCTTAAGGAATCTTTCACCTTTTTTTGAGGCATTTAATATCTCTGAAAAGGACAAGCTTTTCCGTCCGGAAGAAGATAGAGTAATCATCTGGTAACTCAATAAGAATGAAAAAGATATATGGTTTGATCGGATTTCCTCTCTCCCATTCTTTCTCCGCAAAATACTTTACTGAGAAATTCAAGAAAGAAGGTATTGACGCTGAATATCATTTGTTTCCTCTACCGGATCTAAAGGGAATAACGAATATTTTGGACAAAAAGGAATTAATGGGATTTAATGTCACTATTCCTTATAAAGAAAAAATCATGGACTATCTTGATTATGTCTCACCTCAAGCACTTGCAATAGGGGCAGTCAATGTGGTGAAGATTGAAAGAGATAAGGATGGCAATATAAAGTTATCAGGATATAATACTGATTACATAGGGTTTATGGAATCTTTCCAACCTTTGATAAACAGCAAGTGTCAAAGAGCTCTTATTCTTGGTACAGGAGGTGCTTCAAAAGCAGTGGATCATGCACTCCGGGATCTTGGATTTGAGACAAGGAAAGTGTCTCGCAACCCCGATTCTTTTCAGATAGGATATTGTGATCTGGAAAACCAGATAGATAAATATCCATTTATTGTCAATACCACTCCTCGAGGGACATATCCGAATATAGAAGACTATCCTGATATTCCGTATTTCCTGCTTTCTCCCGAACATGTATGTTTCGATCTTATTTATAATCCTCCTATCACAGGATTCATGTGTAAGGCCGGTGAAAGAGGAGCCACACTAAAAAACGGTCTGGAAATGCTTCATCTTCAGGCAGAGGCCGCTTGGAAAATCTGGAACAATCAGTGAAATCACCAATGGTCATACCCTTCATATCCTTAGGATGCGGGATTATTCTTGCATCCTTCGGATTAACGATGTGGTTAGGGTTTGCCATAATTCTGACGGGAACCATAATATATCTGTGGCTACTTTCTTTAAAGAAAGATCCTGTTAAAAATCTCTCTTTTTCCAAATTACATTATCTATGGATTGTTCTATGGTTTATAGGAATCGGAATTATTTCTACATCTTTCGCACGACCTGAATGTCCTGATCTAAACAAGCTTAAAGCTCAGAAAGTAGCTAAGGGAGAGGTGATAGATATCTCTCATAAGACATCAGGGGATAAACTCTTGGTAAAAGTTACCTCTACTTATAACTCACAGGGAAGAAAACAGACATATAATAATTTTTTTCTTTATATATCTTCCGATGCCGTCAACTGTAATGTTGGAAATGAGATAATGTTTCCATTAATCGGAGTCGAACGAATAGAAAATTCCCCGAATTCATTAAAAACCGGTTATGCCGAAGCAATGAACAAGAGAGGAATCTTCTATATGATTAATTCGGAAGGTAAAGTCATAAAAGACACATATAAGCGAAATTTATTTTCCTATAATATTTCTAAAACACATGATAATGTCGTATCTTTCATTGAGAAACAACCATTAAAAACCGAAACCAAGCGGTTCATTATCCCACTTCTGACCGGTGACAAGGCATATTTGGATGAATCAACACGTACCATCTTTTCTGATGCCGGAATGGCTCATGTATTAGCCTTAAGTGGATTTCATATAGGCATCATTACTGCTTTAGTGCTTTTCTTGCTGTTTCCATTGAATTTTATAGGCAAATACAAACTTAGGTTATTTTTAACTGCAATCTTATTATGGATATATACCTTTATTTCCGGAATGTCTCCATCCACAGTAAGAGCATGCATAATGGCAACAGTATTTATAATAGCTATTATCTTCGAAAGAAAGAATACAACTCTTAATTCCTTAGCTCTTGCCGGCTTCATAATTTTACTTATAAGTCCAAATAGCTTATTTGAAATCGGATTCCAATTAAGTTTCATATCCGTCGGATCTTTAATTATATTTTCCAATAAGATACATCCTATTGATAGAAGACGTCATCCAAAACTATATAATATTTTTGGATTGATTTTGGCATCATTAATTGTCACTTTTGCGACATGGATTTTGACCTGTTATTATTTTGGGAGCTTACCTACCATGTTTCTTCCTGCAAATTTATTAATTCTCCCTGTTCTGCCATTCTATGTTCTTATTATTCTAGTATATTTTTTATTGAATTCATTGCATCTCAGAATTCCTTTTCTTGGTCAAACTATAGATACTGCATATTCTTGGTTCCGAAAGATTCTATCTTTATGCGGAGAAGATTTCCTGATGAAAATTCATGTTTCGGAAGTCTCTGTAATCCTTTGGATGGTAGGATTACTATGCTTAGCTTATCTCTTTCATTTCAAGAAAACACGCTTAATGGTTACTTCCGCATGTTTATTATTTTTCTTATCAATTATATTGATAGTTGTTTTGCCTGATGAAAATCCGAATGGAATAATAATAAGGGGCTCTTCACGAGAATTTATTATTGTAGCAGGAAATCGTTTGGAAGAAAAAGAATATCATATTCCCCGACATTTGACTTCATTACACCGGGTTTATGGAAAGAAAATATTAATTATTGATACTCCTATTGATACCGATAATATGGAAGGGAGTTATGACATCTCCCTTGTAATAGAAAAATGCAAATCAAAGGGGGATATAGATTATGTGGTGCTTGGAAGCGGATATAAGGATAATATAAAAAGAATAAATGAGACATTTAATCCGGAGATGATAATCTTACACCCCTCTTTTAGAAAGAAAAAAGAACAAATACTATTATTCGAAGCTGATAGTCTTAATATATCAATTCATTCCATCAGAAATCAAAAGCCTTTTCATATTTATAACTGAATAGCTGAACTAACAGTAAAAGCCAATGGTTTTAATATTGTAGTGGATAAGAAAAGATAAACTACATTAAATAGAATTCATTCACCAATTTAAAATTAAAAGCCATGCGTTACGTTAATTCCGGAGACGGGAAGATACCCCTGATTTCCCTTATAGCTATTCTTGCAGTGTCTCTTACAGTCAATTTACCGGGGCTGGCTGTTTCTCCAATTATGGACAAATTGGATAAACTATTCCCTCATGATTCTGATCTTGAGTTTCAAATGCTAACCATTCTTCCTAATCTGGTTATAATTCCTTTTATCCTATGGTCGGGTAAATTGTCGGTAAAATGTAATCAAATGGTTTTATTAGGAGTAGGCTTAGGATTATATACACTTGGTGCGATCCTATATCTTTTTGCCCAGAGTATGATCGAACTTATTTTATTAGGGTGTCTGATAGGAATCGGTTGTGGACTTATAGTTCCTTTAGCTAACGGTCTGATTGGAGAGCATTTCTCAGGAGCTGAAAAAACCAAGCAACTTGGGGTTTGTTCCGGTATATCTAATTTCATGGTAATTGTGGGTACCCTTTTTGTCGGTTGGATGGCCGGAATAGAATGGCATTTGGCTTTTCTTATCTATTTAGTTCCGATTATTCCATTGGTTCTTATACCTTTTATGTCGAGTTCCTATATTAAAAGGCATAGTATCCCGGCAAGCAGCCCATCGGGAGAAGAGACTAAAATTAATATAAAATCGACCTCAACAGTTAATGTCCCTGAAACCAAACCGGCAACTTCCGATAGCAAACACACGTTGACTCTTTTATTTGGTATTATGGGTCTATATGTGCTTCTCACATATTCATGCGAAGCTGTTTCATACTATACTCCTTTTGCGATGCAACATTATCATTATAACTCCACAGATGTTGGTTTGGCAACCGCTATGTTTTTCCTTTCAGCCACCATCGGAGGACTCGGATTGTCTGTTGCATTGAAACTGCTTAAAAAGCATACAAATGAGATAGCATTCATAATGATTATAGTCGGATTATATATGACTGCATTAGTGCATAATCTTGTGGGATTCTGCTTAGGTACTTTCATTATGGGGCTTGGATACGGAATTGCTCAACCAATTATTTATGATAAGACCACGCTTTTGGCACCAACTAAAGAGAAAACCACGCAATATTTCTCATACGTTCAGACATCCAACTATGTAGCTATCGTGATTGTACCCTTTATAATTAATACACTTGCCCAAGTATTTAACGATAAAAGTGTCAATTTCCCCTTCTGGCTAAATGGTTCTGTAATGGTTGGAGTTTTGATATGGGCTCTATATAAAAGAAAAAGTTTTATCTTTAAAGTTGATGCTTCAATATCCTGATTTAAATCACATTCTCAGTTAACTATGGGAGAAAAGATAAATTACATTTTTCGAATAATATAGAAACTCTCATCAATTGCTTCCAGCAAAATTGCATGATCACAATATTCTATGCCTTCTACTTCGAATTCAAATTTACTTAATATACAATCAAATAAATTAATACGCAGTCCGATATAATTGTCGGATTGCGTATTTTTATTCTTAAAATATAGAATATGCATAGGATATTCTTTCTCATTGCCATCCAAATGGCGCACCCGAATCATTCTACTCAGAATTCCTTTCATATCTTTCTTCACAAAATTTAGACCTCATTCAATAAAATAGCCAACGGAGAATTACAAATCATCCTAATCTTTACTTGCTAAAGAATCTGGAACAATAGGTGAGATTCGTTTATTTTGAGGTTTTCCATAAAGTTTCATGGAATTAATTCTATAATACTCAGTGCTATCAAAGGGAATAGAATTAAGTATAATACTATCCACCCCGATAATGCCGATATTATCTCTGAGCCGAAGATTCCCGAAAATTTCCCTTATATTCCGTGATGTATCAGTCTGCAAAGATAGCTCATTGGTGTTATGATTCGGGTGGATTGAAATATAGGCCACATTTCCATCCAGATATCTTACACCTAAAATAGCATTCCCATCAACAGGCATACTTAAGTTGAATTTCCATATAATACGATCACCCTTTACCACATCTTTGGGAGGAAGAGAGAATGAAAGATTATCTGTATTTGATTTAGATGATATCACCAGATGACGAGAATAAGGCCATAAGTCATTAGACAATACTTCTGTTGCATTGCCACTTATCCTTGATTCTCTTCTTGCCAGTTCCTTATCAACCTTTTGATACAATTCATCGTATTTATCAATGTGCCGTCCATACCAGGATATAGTACTATCGAAATCTTCTCTGGAAACTTTATTTTTCACCAGAACATATTCAAGAATTCTATCCTTGTTATCTGAACCGCCATTTGTATATCCCTTATTCTGAATATAAGACTGAGCTATCTCAAGATCTGCCATAGTTCGTACCATCTCAGAATCCGACAACACATTTTTCGGACGATCTGAACAAGAATTCAAGACTACCACAAAAGAGACAAGGGATATTATGGAATACTTTCTCATTTATTGTATCTATTTAAGTTTGCTTTCGTCAGCAGAAACTTTTTTTTTCGAATACATTCTTAAATGCGATATTGGCATCCTTGGAATAGAATAGAATCAATAAAATCACGCCTATACATATAGCAGAATCCGCAATATTAAAAATATAAGCGAAAAATTCATAGGGTTCTCCTCCAACTCCGGGTATCCAAGAAGGCCATATAAAATCAAACAACGGAAAATATAGCATATCAACCACCCTACCCTCAAACCAAGTGGAATATCCTCCATCGGGAGGGAAAATAATTGCTGTCTCGGGAGGCATGGGATTATTGAAAATCACTCCGTAAAATACACAGTCAAAGATGTTACCTGCAGCTCCGGCTGTAATCAAAGCCAGACACACAATAAATCCTTTTCTTAATTCAAAGGAATTCTTTACTTTTATGATAAACCATATAAAGCAGCCAACAGCTATTATTCTCCCGAAAGTCAATACAAGCTTATTCCATAATTCCATTCCAAAAGCCATTCCATTATTTTCTATGAACTTTAGATGGAACCATGAAAAAACAGGCACATCCTCTCCAAGAAAGAAATTGGTTTTAACCCAGATTTTTAATATCTGGTCTGCCAATATCACAAAAAGAATAATAAATAGGGCAAGCCATCCGGAGGTTAATCCGGATGGCTTTCCAACAGTATTTAGTTTTTTTTCCATTTACGGGACGAAAACATTATTTTCTTGTAACCTTTGCAAGAATCTTATCACCATCTATTTCAAGAACTTCTACATCATCACCTTCATTAAGATCAGATATTTTGATCTCATCTGCAAGCACTTGGGTGGCAATATAGTCACCGAACGATTTCAAGGCTTCTTCCACATTTTCGTTAGAAGACAACTCTACACTAACTTTATCAGTGATCTCAAAATCTGATGCCTTTCGGATATTCTGGATTCTATTGATCAGCTCTCTGGCCATCCCCTCATTCTTTAGTTCCTTGGTGACAGTGACATCCAGGGCTACTGTTACATTTCCGTCGTTTGCAACAAGCCATCCAGGTATATCTTCAGGAATGATCTCTACATCTTCAATTGTGACGACAGGAGATCCGGCTAAATTATCGAATGTGAATGTACCATTCTTTTCGAGAGTGGAAATATCTTTTTGTGTCATGGAACTGATAGATTTTCCAAGGTCTTTCATTATTTTACCATACTTTGGACCGAGTTTCTTGAAATCAGCTTTCACCCTTTTCACCAACCCACTCTCTTCATTATCCACAAGACGGACATTTTTTACATTTACCTCGTCAAGAATTATATTCTTTACAAGTTCCAACTCCTTCTTTTGATCATCATCAATTACAAGAATTAAAAGAGTCTGAAGAGGTTGTCTCACTTTAAGATTAACTTTCCTGCGCAATGCAAGCACATTGGATGTAACAATCTGAGCCAACTTCATCCTGTCCTCAAGTGACCTGTCTATAAGTGCCTTATCAGATACGGGGAAGTCTGCCAAGTGAACGGAATAGTAACCATTTCCATCTTTTGAGGTTGACATCAAGTCAGAATACAACCTGTCAGCATAGAATGGCGCAAAGGGAGCGATGAGAAGAGCCACTGTTTTGAGACAAGTATAAAGAGTCTGATATGCAGAAAGCTTGTCATCACTCATCTCGCCGGCCCAGAAGCGTCTTCTGTTTAATCTAACATACCAGTTGCTGAGATTGTCATTGACAAACTCCTCAATAGCACGTGCTGCTTTAGTGGGTTCATAGTCATCAAGATCCTTAGTCACTTCTTCAATCAAAGTATTAAGCAATGACAATATCCATCGGTCGATTTCCGGACGTTTTGACGGGGAAAGCATTGGTTCCTGACCGGTGAAACCATCCACATTCGCATATAAGGCGAAGAACTTATATGTGTTATAGAGGGTTGCAAAAAGTTTGCGAGACACTTCTGCCACACCATCTTCATCATATTTCAGATTATCCCAAGGAGAGGAATTGGAAATCATATACCATCTGACAGGATCACTTCCGAACTTCTCAATATTTCCAAATGGATCAATGGCATTTCCAAGACGTTTAGACATCTTGTTACCATTCTTATCGAGGACAAGACCATTTGAGATCACAGCCTTATATGCCACCGAGTCAAATATCATACCGGCTATCGCGTGCAGTGTAAAGAACCATCCACGTGTCTGATCCACTCCTTCTGCAATAAAATCAGCAGGATATACTTCGTGAGAATCCAATAACTCTTTATTTTCAAAAGGATAATGAATCTGAGCATACGGCATTGCTCCTGAGTCAAACCAAACGTCAATGAGGTCGGTTTCTCTCTTCATTGGTTTGCCACTTTCCGAGACAAGAATAATATCATCCACATAAGGTCGATGCATGTCGATAAGATCGTAATTGGCTTTATCGAAGTTGTCGATTTCGAATCCTTTTTCCTTCAATGGATTGATTTCCATAAATCCGGCTTTGACAGACTCTTCGATTCTATCATATAGATCCTTAAAAGAGCCAATACACACCTCCTCCTTGCCGTCCTCGGTACGCCATATCGGAAGTGGTGTGCCCCAGTAACGGCTACGGGAGAGATTCCAATCCTGAACATTTTCAAGCCATTTTCCAAAACGTCCGGTTCCTGTGGAAGAAGGTTTCCATTTTATAGTATTATTAAGCTCGATCAATTTCTCTCGTGCCTCCGGAGTACGAATGAACCAACTGTCCAAAGGATAGTAAAGCACCGGTTTATCAGTTCGCCAGCAATGGGGATAATTATGAACATGCTTTTCCATCTTGAATGCAGATCCGTTCTGCTTCATCTCCATGCAGAGGCGCACATTTAGATCTTCAGCTTTATTTGCAGCATCTTCATCATATTTCCCATCCTTTGTGAATTGAGGGTCGTATGCGTTTTTCACATATTCACCCTGATATTTCGAATACAAGTCAGTATTCACGCAATCGGTCACAAATTCTGGTGCAAGCTCATCAATAAGATAGAACTTTCCTGAAAGATCCACCATCGGGCGAGTCTCCCCTCTCTTATTCACCATAAATAGAGAAGGAATATTGGCGGCCTTTGCAACCTTCGCGTCATCCGCACCAAATGTAGGCGCAATATGCACGATTCCGGTACCATCGTCAGTAGTTACATAATCACCCGGAATAACACGAAACGCCTCTGATTCCAATTCAACAAACTTGTCGTCTCCTACTGAAAATACTTTTTCAGGATGTGACTCGGCATATTTCTTGACATAATCAGGAGCAAAGTCAGAAAGCTTCTCTACGGGTCTCACCCAAGGCATGAGTTGAGCGTACTTCATACCCACAAGATCCTGTCCCTTCCATTTTCCTACTACCTTCCAAGGAATTACCTTATCACCGGGTGTATAATCTTCCAACGACTTCTCAGAACCCTCTTTCTTGAAATATGAATTCAAAAGGACTTCGGCCATTACTACCGTGATCTTCTCTCCATTATACGGATTGTAAGTGCGAACTGCTACATAATCAAAATTAGGACCTACACATAAAGCTGTATTTGAGGGAAGGGTCCATGGGGTTGTGGTCCATGCCATAAAGCAAGGTTTTCCCCAACCATTCATCTCCTCCTTTGGTTCAATAATTGTAAACAGGGCAGTAGCCGTCAGATCCTTCACATCGCGATAACATCCCGGCTGGTTCAATTCATGAGAGCTCAGACCTGTCCCGGCTGCCGGGGAGTATGGTTGAATGGTATATCCTTTATATAGAAATCCTTTATCATAAAGTTGTTTCAAAAGCCACCATACTGACTCTATATACTTATTTTCATAAGTGATATAAGGATTTTCAAGATCCACCCAATAACCCATCTTATGAGTGAGATCTGTCCATTCCTTAGTATATTTCATAACCTCTCTGCGACAAGCTGCATTATATTCATCCACAGAGATTTTCTTGCCGATATCCTCTTTCGTGATTCCAAGAGTCTTTTCCACTCCCAGTTCCACCGGCAAACCATGCGTATCCCAGCCGGCTTTTCTTTTAACATGAAAGCCCTTCATGGTCTTGTAACGACAAAAAATGTCTTTTATCGTGCGAGCCATTACATGATGTATTCCCGGCATACCATTGGCACTCGGCGGTCCTTCATAAAATACAAATGTTGGACATCCCTCTCTTTCTGACATACTGCGTTCAAAAAGGGAGTTTTGATCCCAAAGTTCAAGCATCTCCTTATTTATATCTGAAAGATTAAGCTGCTTGCTATACTCTTTGAAATTCTTCATATATTTCGGTTATATCTTTATCGAATATTTATATCACATTAGAATTTGCCACCTTTGGCTCCCTTGGCTCCCTTTACTCCACCACCAAGTGCAAAAATATTTTGATCATAGGTAAAGGTTTTCCGATCTGTATCTCTTTTTCTCTTTAGGGCCAAATTCACAAGTCGATCCATAAGCTGATCGAATTTAATACCTGAAGCCTCCCAGAGATAGAAAGAAAGGGAGCCGGGAATGGTGTTGATTTCATTCACATATACTGAATTATCACTCTCATCAACCATCACGTCAATACGGCTTACTCCGTGGCAAGATAGGACTCTGAAAGTTTCGCTCGCAAGGTGTCTGATCTTTTCGCTCATCTCTTCAGGAAGATCAGCGGGGATTCTCTTATCGCTTGCCTGCATACCGGCACTCCCCTTCGATCCTCCCATATATTTGTCTTCATAAGACAGGAAATCTCCAGTCTTGATAGGCTCCTCACACACAGATGCTATATTGTCATCAGCCTCTCCCAAAACAGAGCAATTGATTTCCTTCAGTTTCTCTATCATGTGCTCCACGATAATTCTTTGGGAAAATTTCTCGGCATTATTGATTCGTTCCACCAATTCCTCTCTATTGGAAGCTTTCCCTATTCCTACGCTTGAGCCAAGGTTAGCCGGTTTCACAATAACGGGATACTCAAGCTTATCTTCCACCTTCTTTATGATTTTCTCGTGATCAGCAATCCATTCCCTGTCAGTAAACCATACATAATCAACCACAGGGATACCACATTCTTTAAGGATCATCTTCATCGTAATCTTATCCATTCCGTTCGCACTCGAAAGAGTGTTGCAACCGGCAAAAGGAATTCCTATCGTTTCAAGGACACCTTCAAAAATACCATCCTCTCCGTTTGTGCCGTGCAGTACAGGAATCACTGCATGAATTTCTGCTACAACCGGGTTCTTTTTTGAAAATCTTCCCGTGTTGACCTTATAAAGATTATAATCACCAAATTCAGGACGCATGAAAACCTCTTCGGCTTCATTTGTCAATTTAGTCATATCGCGATAATTACGTATATTCAGGAGGTTTTCTCCTGTGTACCATCTACCCTGCTTGGAAATATATACAGGTATTATTTCATACTTCTCCTTATTAAAAGCATTGATAGCTTGAAGGGCTGAAATCACCGAAATTTCATGTTCTACGGAGCGGCCTCCGAAAAATACTGCTATGTTCGTTTTCATTACGAAAAATTTTTTACCTAAAACCAATAGGTTTATCTATTTGCAAAATTACAAATAACTGCTATATTAACCAAATATTCTTTCTACTTCCTATACTCTAATTCATTATAAAAACTTAAATAAATAATAATCGCTCTTCACAACCTTATTGTCAAGAGCGATTATCTATTAGAGTAAATCAGATTCGATTGAGACTATGATGTCCGAAAAATCTTTACTATATGTGAGCCGGTCTTTCACAGAATTGATTCCATGTAGCACCGTGGCATGTTTCCTATTGAGCTTATGACCGATTGCCGGTGAAGACAATTTAGTGTGTTTATGTGTAAGATACATTATTACTTGACGGGCATCAGCAATATCTCGCAATCGACTTCTTGAAAATATTGCATCAGGACTTAAATTGAAGTGTTCGGCCGTAGTTTCAACAATCATATCGAAATTGATAATCTTTTTCTCGGGCTTTTTCACCACATCTTCCATTGCCTCACGAGCCAATTCAAGTGTGATCGGAGCATTCTTGACAATACAACGAGTAAGAATTCTCATGACAATCTGCTCCATTTCCCTTACGGATCCATTCACCGTTGATGCAATCACTTCCGTAACATCCTCCGGAAGTTCCAAACCGTTTCTCTTAGCTTTGAAAGACAGTATCTTTTTTCTTAATTCGTAATCAGGATTTGGCAGACGTTCTGTCACACCCCATTTGAACCTGTCTATAAGACGATCGGCTATACCGTCCAATTCCATTGGAGGCCGGTCGCATGTAAAAATAAGGTTTTTCTTATTTTGCTGAAGATGATTGAATATAGGGAAAAGAGCTTCTGCTGTTCCGGTTTTGTGAGCCAATTCCTGAAGATCATCAAAAATAAGCACATCCATCTGCTGGAACCAGTTGATGAATGCAGGAATCTCCTTCTTCATTGTGGCATTCGCATAAAGAGTCTGGAATTGCTTTATAGGAACATAGAGCACCTTAGCATTAGGATTTTTCTCTTTTATGCGTATACCGATTGCTTGAGCAAGATGTGTTTTCCCCACACCAACATTCCCATATAAGAAGAAAGGATTAAATTCTGCCTGACCTGGATTATTAGCTATGAATTCGGCAATTGTAACAGGCAGTCTATTACTCTCTCCCACACAATAATTTTCAAATGTAAGATTTGAGACAAGCTGTGGGTCAAAATTGCTTTCTCTATTCTGGATAGGTGCATTCTCATAAGATTGCACCAGTTTGTTTTTGAGAATTTTTGCATGCGAGGGGCCTTCAATTTTCACGTCCGATGCCTTGTCGTTAGCGATAACTGAAAATTGATAGGCAATATTGATATCCCGACCAAAAACACGATGAAGGGCTGCACGAATAAGATTAATGAACTCTCTTTCGTAAACTTCCACATAAAATTGTGTAGGTACTCTTAGATCAATGGTATCGTTGCTAAATGATTCGGGAGTGGTATCTTTGAACCATACATCAAATCTATCTGATCCGATATTTGCTTTGATCAATTCGAGACATTTCCCCCATTTAAGTTTGAAATCATTGTCCATTCTTAGATTTGTCGTTTGAGTTTGAGTTATAGTTTGTGCTGAAAATTTAATTTATAGTCATTTTTTCAGCATGGATAAGTCTGTGAGTTAAGCAGACTCTCCTTTTCAAATTACAAAATAATAAAT